>CAXACF010000288.1:0-3307 GCA_963967125.1 uncultured Rhodobacterales bacterium
TATGGAGTTGCGTAATTTGGATGCGGGTAATTTTGCAGAAATCGAAACCCTACGTCGTCGATACGAAGATGCACTGGAACAAATTTTGATTGCCGGGAAAGTCGCCAAGGCATTTGATATTGCCGATACACGTATCACAACGCTGGCCATCATCGGGATGCTGACCGAGGTTGTGACGTGGTATCGCCCTGATGGTCGGTTGAAGTTGGATGAGGTGAAATCACACTATCGCGAAATGGTTCTGCGCATGGTGATGCCACGCACAGAACCTGAGTTTTACCAACCTAATGCGCCGGTTTGATAAAGGTGCCGTTGCGCAATTCCGCAAAGGCCTGCATCAATTCTTCGCGTGTGTTCATCACAATTGGGCCATGCCACGCGACAGGTTCCTGAATTGGCGCGCCTGAAATCAATAGGAACCGAATGCCTTCTTCACCCGCCTGAACGGTGACCTCTTCGCCTGTTCCAAATTTGATCAAGGTGCGGTTGCCCGACATGTCACGAATGTTCACTTCTTCGCCCATGACTTCTTTTTCCAACAACACACCCTCTGGTGCGCTTGCATCGGCAAAGGCGCCAGCGCCCTCGAAAACATAGGCGAATGCCTTGCGGTATGTATCAACCTTAAATGTTTTCTTCACTCCCGCGGGCACGTAGATATCCAAATACTGAGGATCTGCAGCAATGCCGTCAACAGGGCCAGATTTGCCCCAAAAATTCCCAACGATCACTTTGACGCGTGTGCCATCGTCATCAATGATTTCAGGAATATCCTTGCCCTGCACGTCCTGATAGCGTGGCGCTGTCATTTTTAGCGAAGAAGGAAGATTGGCCCAAAGTTGGAACCCATGCATTTGTCCGTTTGAATTCCCCTTCGGCATTTCCTGATGAAGAATGCCCGAACCCGCCGTCATCCATTGGACATCGCCCGCACCCAATGTGCCTTCGTTGCCCAGACTGTCGCCGTGTTCCACAGTTCCTGACAACACATAGGTAATGGTTTCAATGCCGCGATGGGGATGCCATGGAAACCCGCGCAAAAAATCTTCTGGGCGTTCGTTTCTGAAATCATCAAATAATAGAAACGGGTCCAACTCGCTTGGGTCCTGAAACCCAAAGGCGCGATGCAAATGAACGCCTGCACCTTCCATTGTGGGCTGTGCGTGGCGTGTCTCGGTAATAGGACGTAGTGACATGATGTGTCTCCTTTCCCTGCGAAAGTAGGGCGCAGATCGTCGACATACAAGGTCGCCTACTGTGTGCCTCCACACGCAATTTGCGCGAAATTGCACAAAGAAATGTAGATGTCGCAAATACGCGGTTCTTGTGCCTTTCTGCATGTCACCGTAACGCCAACAAACAGGGAGATATGTGATGAAAGTTGGCTTTATCGGCTTGGGTAATGTGGGCGCAAAATTGTCAGGCAGCCTGCTGCGCAATGGCGTCGATTTAACGATCCACGATTTGGATGACGCGCGTGTTTCTGATTTCGTGGCGCGCGGTGCGACACGGGGCAACAGCCCCGCGGAATTGATGGAAAATTGCGATATCGTCATCACATGTCTGCCAAGCCCCACGATTTCAGCCGCGGTTGTGGACCAAATGTTGCCCCACGTGCGCGACGGAAAAATCTGGTTGGAAATGTCCACAACAGATGAGGCCGAGGTGAAACGACTGGGCAATATGGTGATCGAACGGGGCGGCGCGGCGGTGGATTGTCCCGTATCTGGGGGATGCCACCGTGCGGATACAGGCAATATTTCGATTTTTGCAGGCTGTGATCGCGCAACGTTTGAAACCGTGTTGCCGTTTCTGACAATCATGGGGCGTCGTATTTTGCACACGGGCGATCTGGGTTCTGCCAGTGTTTTGAAAGTGATCACCAATTTCCTTGCCACCGCGAACCTAGTTTCCTGTGCCGAGGCGCTAACGGTTGCCAAGGCCGCGGGCATGGATTTGGGCGTCGCATATGAGGCGATTGCAATTTCATCGGGCACGTCATTTGTGCACGAAACCGAAAGCCAAGTTATTCTGAACGGGTCACGTGATATATCATTTACCATGGATTTGGTGGCCAAAGATATCGGTCTGTTCCAAAAGGTGGCGGATAGCGCAAATGTGCCGCTAGAGATGAACCCACTTTTGATTTCGATCTTTAACGACGGTATTGAACGCTATGGATCACGAGAGCTGTCGCCCAATATCATTAAGCGTCTTGAGGATGCGTCGGGACTGGATATCCGCGCGCCCGGATTCCCACCCGAAATGACCGATGACGAACCCGAAGAGGCAGGTCGCGAAATCATCGTACGTCGTTAACCACATCTACAGCATTGCATTCCATGCTCGGGCCATGTTGACGGCCTGAGCGGTCCCTTTTGTGTGTTCTTTTTGATACCCAATCCGCCTGATTTTGCGGTATTAGCGGTATCAATCGGATAGTTTTGTGGCACAAAGGGCTAGGATTTCACAGGTTTGTTATCAGTGGAATATGATTTGGTCGTTCATAATCGCGACCAGGCCCAAAGTTGTGGAGGTAGGCAATGTCGTCGTCTGTTAATGAACCAAGTTTTCGCGAAAGCGTCGAAATCATGTATAACCGCGCAGTCCAGTTGATGGATCTGCCCGATGGTTTGAAAGAAAAAATTCGTGTCTGTAACGCGACATACACTGTGCGTTTTGGTGTACGTTTGCGCGGTGATATCCATACATTCACAGGATACCGTTCGGTGCATTCCGAACATATGGAACCGGTTAAGGGCGGCATTCGCTATTCATTGGATGTAAACCAAGACGAAGTTGAAGCACTTGCCGCGCTGATGACATATAAATGTGCCTTGGTTGAGGCGCCGTTTGGTGGTTCCAAAGGCGGACTTTGCCTTGATCCCCGTCAGTATGATGAACATGAGCTTGAGGCGATTACACGCCGCTTTGCCTATGAGTTGATCAAACGCGATTTGATCCATCCGTCGCAAAACGTTCCTGCCCCTGATATGGGGACGGGTGAACGTGAAATGGCGTGGATTGCTGATCAATATGCGCGGATGAATACCACAGATATCAACGCACGCGCCTGTGTGACGGGGAAACCGATCAACGCGGTTGGTATTCAAGGTCGGACCGAGGCAACGGGCCGTGGTGTCCAATATGCGCTGCGCGAATTTTTCCGTCATCCAGAAGATATGAAGATCGCGGGGTTGGACGGCAGCCTTGATAATAAACGTGTCGTCGTCCAGGGATTGGGGAACGTTGGCTATCACGCGGCAAAGTTTTTGCAAGAAGAAGACGGTTGCCTAATCACAGGGAA
>CAXACF010000289.1:0-3302 GCA_963967125.1 uncultured Rhodobacterales bacterium
ATCTGGGATCTGCGGTTCACCGTGATTGATACGGCGGGGCTTGAGGACGCAACAGATGACAGTTTGCAGGGCCGCATGCGCCGTTTGACAGAACGCGCGGTTGATATGGCGGATATCTGTTTGTTCATGATTGACGCCCGTGTTGGTGTCACACCTTTCGATGAAATTTTCGCAGAAATCTTGCGGAAACGGGCAAAGCACGTGTTTTTGGCTGCAAATAAGGGCGAGGGTGCCGCCGCAGATGCGGGCGTGTTAGAGGCGTGGAACCTTGGCCTTGGCGAACCCTTGCGCATTTCGGCCGAACATGGGGAAGGCATGGGTGATTTACTGGCCGCCCTGATGCCTATTGCCGATGAATTCCAAATGCGCGCCGAGGCCGAAGCGGCCGAGGCAGAAATCGACATCATCGGGGAAATTTCCGAGGATGATGAATATGAATATCAAATGCCAACAAACGCCAAACCGCTACAGGTTGCGGTTGTTGGACGCCCCAATGCGGGGAAATCCACGCTGATCAACAAAATCTTGGGCGAAGATCGTTTGTTAACAGGCCCCGAGGCGGGGATCACCCGCGATGCCATTTCATTGAAAATGGATTGGGGTGGCGTGCCCATGCGCATCTTTGACACCGCTGGCATGCGTAAAAAGGCCAAGGTACAGGACAAGGTTGAAAAACTCTCTGTCTCTGACGGATTGCGTGCTGTGAAATTTGCCGAAGTTGTTGTTGTGCTGCTAGACGCGGCGATCCCCTTTGAAACGCAGGATTTGCGCATTGCGGATCTGGCCGCACGCGAGGGGCGCGCGGTGGTTGTTGCCGTGAACAAATGGGATATTGAGGATGAAAAGCAGGAAAAGCTGCGCGATCTGAAAGAGGCCTTTGAACGCCTATTGCCCCAGTTGCGCGGCGCACCCCTGATCACCGTATCAGCGCGCACAGGCCGCGGTTTGGATCGATTGCAGGCGGCGATTATGCGTGCGCATGAAATTTGGAACCGCCGCATTCCAACCGCGCAGTTGAACCGTTGGTTGGCAGGCATGGTTGAAATGCACCCACCCCCCGCACCTGCAGGGCGTCGGATCAAATTACGCTATATGACGCAGGCCAAATCACGCCCACCTGGGTTTGTGGTCATGTGTTCACGCCCTGATAAATTGCCCGAAAGCTATAACCGTTATTTGGTGAACGGGTTACGCGACAGCTTTGATTTGCCGGGAACGCCCATCCGCCTAACCATGCGCGGGCAGGGGGACAAAAACCCCTATAAGGATAAGAAAAAGGCAGCCCCGTCACGCCTGCGCAAGCATTTGGAAGGCAAACGTTCGACCTGAGTGGTTTCGGCAAATCCCAATTTCGATTGTTTATCAACGGTCCTACACGCCCGTGGGCTGGATCGCACCGTATATACCCAAGCGCGCGGATTTTGATCGGTCAGTTCTAAGCACATAGCCAATCTTTAGATTGGCAAGGCGCTGCCCGCCCCACAGGCGGCGCCTTCGTCGCCACCTCGGGCAGCTTGGGGATATGTAGTGATGCAGGCGCTCATGCAGAACCCTTCGCTTATACTGCGAGCGCGCATGATCTGGGCGAGCAAAATCAATATGTGATCGTTATCACCCTTCAAACGCCAGATTTTTCACCACGATTGGTGCTATTTATGCCAACGCACCCTGGGCAGTGATCTGCGTTTTACCGCCTAAATAACCGTGCAAAACGGCGGGCAATGCGACGGACCCATCTGGTTGCTGACCGTTTTCCAAAACGGCGATCAGACAGCGACCCACGGCCAAGCCTGATCCGTTCAGCGTGTGGACGAATTCGGGTTTGCCGCCTGCTTCTGGTTTGAACCGTGCGTTCATGCGGCGCGCCTGAAAATCACCACAGACAGACACGGATGAAATTTCGCGATAGGTGTTTTGGCCGGGCAACCACACCTCAATATCATGGGTGCGACGTGCGCCTGCGCCCATGTCGCCCGTGCACAAAACTACCGTGCGATAGGGTAGGCCCAATTTTTCCAAAATCGCCTGCGCGCAGCTTGTCATACGGTCCAATTCGGCGCGAGAATGATCGGGATGTGTGATGCTGACCATTTCCACCTTTTCAAACTGGTGCTGACGCAACATGCCCGCAGTATCGCGGCCTGCTGATCCTGCCTCGGAACGGAAACATTGGGTATGCGCGGTCATGCGGATCGGCAAATCGGCCTCTTCCAACACATCGCCCGCGACGGTGTTGGTTAGGGTTACTTCGGATGTGGGGATCAACCACCATCCGTTCGTGGTTTGATAGCTGTCTTCGGTGAATTTCGGCAACTGTCCTGTGCCAAACATCGCCTCATCGCGCACCAAAACGGGCGTCATTGTTTCGGTTAGGCCATGTTCATTCACATGCGTGTCCAACATGAATTGCGCCAGCGCACGGTGAAGCCGCGCCATCGCACCGCGCAACACGACAAAGCGCGAACCAGAGAGTTTGGCCGCCGTTTCAAAATCCAATCCGCGTGCGGCAGGCAGGTCATAATGTTCCTTGGCATCCGCCATTTCGGGCGGGGTGCCCCAACGGTGGATTTCCACATTATCCGCCTCATCCGCGCCATCGGGAATATCGTCATGGGGCAGGTTGGGCAGACGGGCAAGCGCATCTGTCAATGCCTCATCCAATTCCTTGGCACGGGCATTCATTTCGGCGACTTCGGCCTTTTTCTCGGCCACAAGCGCGCGCAGGCGTTCAAATTCCGCCTCATCCCCGCGGCCCTTGGCGGCACCCACCTCTTTGCTGGCCTTATTCTGTTCGGCCTGCGCGGTTTCGGCCGCAAGGATCGCGGCACGACGGTCGCCATCAATTTTCAAAAGGCCCGAGGACGCATCCGACACCCCACGACGCGCCAAAGCGGCATCAAAAGCAGCAGGGTTTTCACGAATGGCACGAATATCATGCATTGGGATATCTCCTCAGGTTTAACGACTCTTTCTGCGGGCCTTATGCATGATTTTTTTTCGCAGGGGTAGAGGGGGAATGTGATCGACGTGTTTTGGGATATATGGGTGGGATTATGCAGCATGTGGTTGGTGGTCCCAATTCGACCTCAGGTGGCGCAGAACGCGCTTTCCGTTTTGCTGTAGGCACACCTGCGGTTTGATGGGGGAGGTAGGCACATATCAATTTGTCGATTGGCACATGCTGTTAATGTGTCTGTCGCCCGCCCAGATCATGCGCGGTCTGAGCCAAAGCGAAGACTAATCGCGCATGATCCAGCCCACGCCCGTCCCGAAGGGCGGGGGCTTCGTTGCCTCAGCCCTGT
>CAXACF010000290.1:0-3293 GCA_963967125.1 uncultured Rhodobacterales bacterium
TGGCGGAGCGACAGGGATTCGAACCCTGGAGACGGTCTCCCGCCTACACACTTTCCAGGCGTGCGCCTTCGACCACTCGGCCACCGCTCCGTTATGGGGGGTTTAGACTGATTGCTTTGGGAATATCAAGGGGGGAATGGGAAATTCCCGCATCAATCCCGAAATACTAGATGAACACGTCTGTTCTGTTTGCCCTTTTTCTCGACTTTGCTGATCGCGACGCGTCCAATTTCACCTGTTTTGGCAACATGCGTGCCCCCACAGGGTTGCAAATCGACTTGTTCGCTTACATCGCCGATGCGCACCAAACGAATGCGCCCTGCGCCGCGTGGGGGTTGCACAGACATTGTTTTCACAAGCCCCGGGTTTGCATCCAGTTCTGCATCACTGATCCAGCGTTCCGTGATATCGAAATTGCGCGCGATGATCGCGTTCAACATTTCCGTTAGGGCGTCTTTATCATCTGGCGCCTCTGGCATGTCGAAATCCAAACGCCCCTTGATGGCGGTGATGGCCCCGCCTGTGACTGGCAATGGGATCACGACCGATAATAAATGTAACGCCGTATGCATGCGCATATGCGCGTATCGCATATCCCAATTTATGTTCTGAGTGACCGCTTGTCCAACCGCCGGGCGCGTGGCCCCCTCAGCAGGGATAAGGACAATGGATCCCCCCTCACCCTTGATCGTGGTTGTGATTTCGATGTCCTGATCGTCCCAAATCAGCGTGCCACAATCCCCAGGCTGACCACCGGATGTGGCATAGAATAGCGACTGATCAAGGATGATACCGCCCTGCTCGGTTAACCCAGTGACAGTTCCCGCGGCGCGCGTTTGATAGGCATCCTGAAGGTACAGTGGCGTTGTCATTCGCTCTCCTTACCAAAATCGGCAATGTTTTTGATTGTGATATCACGCTGCGCAAACGGAATTTCGATGCCTTCAGCGACAAAACGTTCGGCAATTTGGTGATTGATTTCCGATTTGACGCTGAGCATGAAATTCACATCCCGCAAAATTGCGCGAATTTCAAAATCCATGCTGTCTGCACCAAAGCCTTGGAACACAACGGATGGCCCAGGGTTCAGAACGACCATCGGTTGAGCCTCGGCAATTTCGCGCAAAATCTCTTCTACCTTCCGCGTATCGGTTCCATAGGCCACCCCCACAGGCACAATCAAACGGCCAATCGTATTGCCACGGGTATAGTTCGTAACCTTGCCTGACACCAAATCGGCGTTTGGCACAATCACGTCACTGCGATCAAAGGTTTCAATGCGCGTGGAACGTACACTGATGTCGCGCACGTATCCCATGGTGCCCCCCACATCGATCCAGTCCCCCTTGGTCACAGGGCGTTCAATCAGCAAAATGATCCCTGAGACAAAGTTTGAAACGATGTTTTGCAATCCAAAACCAATCCCCACGGACAAGGCACCTGCAACGATGGCAAGGGAGGAGAGGTCCAGTCCCGTGCTGGAAATCGCAACCATCGCGGCGATGAAAATACCGACGTACCCCAAACCCGACACAATCGCGTTTTGTGCCCCTGCATCCAATCGTGTTTTTGGCAAAACCGATCCGCGCAACGCGGATTGGATCAATCGGGTGGCCATGTATCCGATGGTGAAAATCAGAACAAAGGTCAGGAAATCCAACGGCGAAATGCGGGTGCCCGCAATTGGAACGCCCTCTTTCACCTGATCCCAAACCTCAGACAGGTTGGAAACACGCGCCCCCCAAATCAGTGCAAAGAATGGCAATGATGCAAAGGCGATCACAAAACTGATCAGGATGGGGACCAAACCATCTTCTTGTTCGCCCTCACGCCCTATCGCGCGGGCATATAGATCAACCAGACCGCCTTGCAGGATCACAATAACGGAACACAGCGCCAAGGTTAGGAGTGAGGCCAGAACCAAACTATAGGCCGCGGTCACATACCCAACCGCGCCCAAAACAGGTGCGCCATAGGTGATGAAACGCCCAACTTGGGCCAAGAGGCGGGCAAAGCGGATTGCAAACACCCCATCTGGACCCGCATCCTCACTATCGCTGGCTTGGCGCAACTTCACAGTTGCGCGTGACAGGACATAGACCCCCAGCAAGATCAAAACGAAATGCAGCACCGAAATCGACGCGGCACTGACTTCGTTGAACACGAAAACATGGTCCAGCGCGTGATCAATGACAAAGATCAACGCCCCCGAAACAAAGGTGCGGCGGATCGAGCCTTCGTCAATGTCGCTTGGCAATTCGAACGCCGATCCCGATCCTGTGGCCAGACGATCCGAAATAAAAATGGCCGCAATGATATAGCCCGCCCAAATGGGCATGGCGTCCAAGACTAAGGCACCGCGCACCCCAAACATACCCGTTTGCAGCAACGCAGCCCCCAAGGCATAGAAGGCCGCAACCAGCATGGCCGTTTTGATAGATGCAGCAATCAAATGCGCCAATCGGGGATTACGCGCCACATTTTGCGAGAGATCACGCGCCCGCAGGGACACCCGCGACGCACCAAAGAAAAACGCAATAGTTAAAGAGAGTTGCAGGACAATGTTCAACAAGTTCGATTGAAATGATGCCCGTGCCGCCGCATTGTTAAATGCGTCTGACACTTCATCGACAAGCCCTGAAAAAACGCCAATCACCTCTGTCGTGGCCGTCAACCATTTTGACGGCGCAAGCGGCGTTGGCCCCAATTCCAACAATGCATTTGTGCGCCGCGCGCTGATAATTTGGTCAATCTCACGGATAAGCCCGCTGGCACGGGAATAGGCCTCTTCTGCGCGCAACAGGGGCGCGCGTGCGGCGTTCAATTGCGCGCTCAGTGCCGCACGACGGTCGGCCAACGGATCTTCACCTGTTTCTGGTGGCGGCGCTAGCGCATTTAACTGATCCTCAAGGATTGAGACCCGCGTAATGTCTTGGGATTGCGCATCTAGGAACGTTTGTCGCCAATCCACAATTTGGCTGCGCAACGCCTCAAGCGCTGCATCAGAGGCTTCGGCATTTTCGACAACAGCTTCGGCGCGCGTCGCATCTTTGTTCCAATTTTCATAGGCCTCGGGCGCGACCCCTTGGGCAAAACTGGGGGAAACCAAGGTGATCCACAGGATCAAACAAAACTGAAACAATCGCACCATATATTTAGTCCACAAATACCCCTGGAATTGCCTGTGGTCCACGTTCTAACCAGTCGGGAACGGGCAGGCCTTTGGATTTCAAGAAATCAGGATTATAAAGCTTTGATTGATAGCGCGTGCCATAATCACACAAAATGGTCAC
>CAXACF010000291.1:0-3289 GCA_963967125.1 uncultured Rhodobacterales bacterium
GCAGAGGGACGCGCGAAAAAGGGTGATGTCCTGTCTGTGGCCCGTTTGGCTGGAATTATGGGTGCCAAAAAAACTCCCGACCTGATCCCGCTGTGTCATCCATTGGCGATTACAAAGGTGACTGTTGATCTAACGCTGAACCCCGATCTGCCGGGTGTTGATATCGAGGCCAGCGTGAAAACCACGGGCCAAACAGGGGTCGAGATGGAGGCATTAACCGCGGCCAGTGTCGCGGGCCTAACCGTGTACGATATGATCAAGGCCGTTGATAAAACCATGGAAATTGGCGCAATTCGCGTTGTGTTAAAGGATGGCGGTAAATCTGGCCGCTATACAGCAGAATGATCAGTGTGAGTGAGGCGCTTGATGCGCTTTTTGCACTTGCAAACCCGCTTGACATAGAAACCATTCCTTTGTCGCAATCTGCTGGACGTGTTCTGGCTGTGCCCGTCGTGGCAGAGCGGGATCAACCGCCCTTTCCTGCATCGGCAATGGATGGCTATGCGGTTAATTCAAAAGGCGCAGTGACAGGTGCCACCTATCAGGTCATAGGAGAGTCTGCGGCGGGTCATGGATATAATGCGTCCGTCCCGACAGGCGCATGCGTTCGCATTTTTACAGGTGCGCCTGTGCCTGCGGGCTGTGATCGGATCATCATCCAAGAGGACGTTGATCGTAGCGGGGACACAATCACCCTTAAGGACAATTTGGATCCAAAATTTTATGTTCGCGCCAAGGGGTTTGATTTTGCCTGCGGCCAAACATATGACGCCCCCAAATTGTTGGGACCAAATGATGTGGCCCTATTGGCGGCAATGAATGTGCCGCGGGTGCAGGTTTACCGTAAACCAACCATTGCCCTAATTTCGACGGGTGATGAATTGGTGATGCCCGGTGAAACCCCAAATCCCGATCAAATCATCGCATCCAACACCTTTGGCCTGGCGGCAATGTTGCGCGATATTGGGGCCGAGGTGCGCGTATTGCCCATTGCGCGCGATAACCTTCAATCGCTGGAACAGGCGTTTTCTTTGGCCGAGGGGGCGGATGTTGTCGTCACGATTGGCGGTGCCTCTGTTGGCGATCATGATTTGGTTGCGCAGGCGGCAGAAAAACATGGGGTTCAGCGCCAATTTTATAAGGTTGCCATGCGCCCCGGAAAACCGTTGATGGCGGGACGGTTGGGCGATGCGATGATGATTGGTTTGCCGGGAAACCCAGTGTCGGCAATGGTCTGTGGGAAAATATTCCTAACGCCCGTCATACGCGCATTGCAGGGATTGCCAAAGGAAGCGGCGCCCAGATTACGTGCAAAACTGTCCCATCCCATCGCGCAAAACGGCGGGCGGGAACATTACATGCGCGCGGTTTACGAAAACGGAACGGTGCGTGTTTTCGAAAGACAGGACAGTGCGTTGTTAAGCGTGCTGGCCGCATCAAATGCCCTGATCGTGTGCGCACCCCATGCCAAAGCACTAGAGGCAGGTGCAGAGGTCGATGTGATCCTTCTGTAAAACAAAGCATTGACACAAAACAAGAACACATGTAGAACATAATGAAAATCATGTTCTAAAGGGGCTTGTCATGCTGACCCGTAAACAACTGGATTTGCTGGATTTCATCAACAAACGCATGGTGCGTGATGGTGTTCCACCTTCGTTCGATGAAATGAAAGAGGCGTTGGACCTGCGATCAAAATCAGGCATTCACCGTCTGATCACTGCATTGGAAGAACGTGGGTTCATTCGCCGTTTGGCCCATCGGGCGCGTGCCATTGAAATCGTGAAACTGCCCGAAGCGTTGGGTGGAGACAGCGATGATGGATTTACACCCCGAGTGATCGAAGGGGGTGCGGCCAAACCTGTAGCGTCAACGCCAACACCCGTTGAAACGATGCACGCCATGGAATTACCTGTCATGGGCCGCATCGCTGCGGGTGTCCCGATTGAGGCGATCAGCCAAGTGTCGCACAATGTTGCTGTACCCGGTCAAATGCTGCGCGCAGGGGGCGATCATTATGCCCTAGAGGTGAAGGGCGATTCAATGATTGAGGCGGGGATCAATGATGGTGACGTCGTTGTTATCCGCGAAACAAAAACCGCCACAAATGGAGACATTGTTGTTGCCTTGGTAGATGGTGCCGAAGCGACGTTGAAAAAGTTTTTCCATCGCGGTGAAATGATCGCGCTAGAGGCGGCAAACCCTGCCTATGAAACACGTCTGGTGCCACATGATCGTGTCCGTGTTCAGGGGCGTTTAGTCGGATTGATCCGCACGTACTGATTGACGTCGTTTTGACGTTGGTTGCCAAGCATAGGGCGCGTGGTGCTTATCCACGCGCTTTTCTATTACGTACCCTTCCCCCGTCCACACGATATATGTGGCGCCGTAATCATAAAAATCCTGCTTCTGTAAAACCAAACACGGTCCTAAAATATCAACATCATGTTGCGAAACGATCAATTCATCAGGATCACAGTTACGGGTTTTTGCGGCCTCTTTCTTGGACCAGATATGTGTGATGTTGTGATTCTGCGCCTGCCAAAGGTCATGCGCATCTCGACGATCTAATTTTTTACCATCGTTTTCCATCCAGACATCTGCCACAAATCCTTGGCCCTTTTCCTTGCTAAGTGCACGACCCTGATCACTTAGTACTCCAATCAAACGTCCCTGATCCGCAATTAGGATTTCTGGACGTTGCGTTGCACCCCAGAGCCCCACAGCGATGATCGCAGCAATAATGCCAATTGATTTCCCGTATTTACCGCTCCACAAAACACACCAGAGAACGCCAAATGAAAACAAGGGCAAAACCTCTTCCATCGGGGTTTTGATCATCCGCACCGCCAGATCAAATTCGGCAAGATAGCCCGCAACTAATTGTATCCATGTCAGGCCCAAATCCACAAACCAGAACCCAACAGGTGCCAAATGCAAAGGAGATAAGGCCAAGGCGATAACGGCGGCAGGGGCAACAATAAGTGCCATAACAGGCACCGCCAAAAGGTTCGCGATATATCCAATTTGACTGATCTGGTTGAAATGAATCGCGGCGATGGGCGCGGTTGCCAATCCCGCCACAACCGAAGACACAACAGCCCCCGTGATATAATTCAACACCAAACCCGATGTCACCCAACCCCGCCGCGTGATAAAATCAAACACACTGACCAAGGCAATGGTCGCCGCGAACGACATTTGAAACCCCGGGGAATAAAGCGCCTCTGGCCGCAGCGCTAAAATGATCAGGGCCGCAAGCGCCAAGGATCGCAGCGTTAAGGCACGA
>CAXACF010000292.1:0-3256 GCA_963967125.1 uncultured Rhodobacterales bacterium
GGGGGGAGTCGGGTCCCCCCAGCTGGGAGCCCAACGGGTAGGCGGGACCGCGGACCGCCGGACGCATGGCAACGAGCAGATCCTCCCGCAGCGCACGTCTCTCCACCAATTGATTCAGACGCAAGCCAGCCTGCGACAGGTGCATGCACTAAAGCCGCGATTCGCAGATAAGACAAGTCAGACGGTATTCAAATAGCGATCAAGACGAATAAAGTTGAATTGATCGCCAAGCGCGATAATCTGACGCCATGCGATAGATGAAAGCCCGTTACCATGGATAATCTGTTAAATCCCCAAAACCCCCATATTCAACGCTGCCCCCGATGCGCAGCCCCGCTCAAGACAATCGTGGTCCACGGGCACGAGGCCTGCGCACATTGCAAATCAAACATTATGGAATGTTGCACGGGAGACACCTGTGAAACAGATTTCAATTTGGCCAAGGGATATCAGCGCAGCTGATGTCAAACATCAGGTCAGGTCAAATCAACCCACGTCACCGTCGCGCCAATTTTATCGAAAAAACTGTTCAATCCGTCGACAGACATGCCCAATGTTCTGTCGTTTACCAATGGATGCACATAAATCTGCGTGCAAGATTGCAGTTCAGCATCCATGAAGATTTGAACATTCGATTTCACCCCATTGATCATCGAAAGAGGCGTCACTGCACCAGGACGCACACCCAAATTTTCCATCAATCGATCCGCGGATCCAAACGACAATCGCCCTGTCCCCAATTTTTGATGCAGCGCTTTTAAGTCAATAACGCGATCTTGTTCGGCCACGATCAAATAGTTGCGTTTTTTGTTATCGCGCAAATATAGGTTTTTGATGTGCCCCCCGCCCTCTTCACTGGGCAAAAACATGTCTTGGACCTTTTTTGAATCCTCAACTGTGCGCAGGGGAACATGATCGGCCCGCGTATACGCAATGCCCCACGCATCCAACAACGCCAACACATCGTCCGAAGATACAGGCAGGCTGTCCTGATATTTTGAGGAGGCATCAATTATTTCAGACATCTTGGCGGACTTCCTTTTTTGCGCACATAGTCATGCTTTATTCGGTCTTTCAAAACGTTTCAATCTGTGAACCACAATCGCCCCAAGAACGGCAAAAACAGCGACACCAAAAATCATGACAAAGAGCGTCCCATCAAAAAACTGGCCTAAAATCGCGGCAAAAATGACCGATCCAATCGTGGCCAACGCACTGATCACACTGGCGGCTGTGCCCGCGATATGACCAACAGGTTCCATGGCCAGCGCGGTCAGGTTCCCGATTGTCATGCCCGCCATGAAAAACAGTGAAAAAATCCATGTGACAAAAATCGCAAAACCAACGGTATCCCCCAAAACATCCCCATACCAAAGCATCAACATGACACCGCATAGCACGACCTGAACCTGAAAGGCCGCATTGATCAGCGCACGCATCCCCAAACGACGCACCAACTGAGAATTCATATAACTAGACGAAGCGGACAAAATCGCGACCAAAGCAAACCAATAGGGAAACGACGCGCTGCGATCATATACCTGATCAAACACAGGCTGCACCAAAAAGATGGCAGCAAACAAAATGCAATAGGCAAAGATGAGGCCAATGATTGATGTGACAATCACAGAATGCCCCAGAACCTCTTTCGCGGCGGCGCTGATTGTGCTCAATCTGAATGGGATGCGCCTGTTCGCTGGGACACTTTCATCAATCCGCAAGGACATCCAAGTCGTGCTAATAGCCACAAAAAGGATAAAGAGGCCAAAGATCGCCTGCCAAGAAAAAGCCAACATCACAATTGAACCCATTAATGGCGCCAAGGCAGGTACAGTGGAAAAAATGATCATGACAAAGGATGAGATGCGCGCCATTTCCCGCCCCTGATAAAAATCACGGATCAGCGCCTGGGCAACCACACGTGGCGCAGAGGCGCCAATTCCCTGACCAAGCCGCGCAATCAGTAAGACATCAAAATTATCGGTTGTGGCGCATATCAAGGCGCAGAAAATATACAGCACAGCACCACAGTATATCACGCGTTTTCGCCCAAAACTGTCGGAAATCGGCCCCATGAAAAATGTGCCAACGGCCATTCCAACAACAAAAGACGATAAAACAAACTGCGCGCGATTGGGATCATCAGGCGTCATATCATCCGCAATCATTGAAAGCGCGGGCAATATACCATCCATGGATAATGCAACCGTTGCGACCAACATGGCCATGATCGCCACAAATTCTGGTGTACTTGTTCGCAAATCGCTACCTATTGAAAAATATAAATTAAATGCGTCTTTTAATTATAATAATATTATAAACAACTAACGCACTTAGGATAAAAAAACCACCAAGAATGGTCGACAGGGCGGGTATCTCGGACAATACCAACCACGCAAGGATTGGCGCGAATACGGATTCCAATAAAATCAGCAACGAAACCTCGGTCGCGGAAATATAACGCGGACCCAATGTCAGACCACAGGTTGATACCGCGATCAGCACCCCATGCAACAGATAGAGCGCACCATCCGTCGCCATCGTTCCAAATGGTTCGATAAACCAAAACATAACACAGGCCGCGCCAATGTATCCAATGGGGATCGCCGGCAACATGGATATATGTTTTTGTCGCCGTAGCAGGGTCAATGCCGTGGAAAACGCAATCACGATATAGACCGCCCACAAATCCCCAATCCAATGTGCCGTGGTCCCACCACTTGAACCCAAACCGATAATGGCAAGGCCTGCAAAAACAAAAAAACTGGTCAGCAACAATTGACGGCTGGGCCGTTCTGATAGGATCAGAAAACTTAGAAGGGCGGAGAAAACAGGCATGGATGCAAAAATCAAAACAACATTCGCGACACTGGTGTTTTGAACTGCCAGCACGAATGCAGGAGACGTTGTCCCGATCAAAACGCAATATATCCACCCCGTGCGCCCCATCTGGGTGATGGTTTTCATCACGTCATTGCGCATGGTCAGCAATACAAAAATCGCCACAAATGTTCCCGCGGTCAAACTGCGCCAAAATGCGGTGACCATAGGATCAGATGAGATTAAACGCACCATGATTGAGTCAGGGACAACAAACAAAACACCGATCAGGGTGATCAATAAACCTTTGCTGTGGTCGTTCATTTGAATGGCACCCTAATTCAGATGTGTGGCATTGCCAGCCGTGAGAATGTGCGCCAGCCGAACCATTTATCGTAGCACAAGTTACACAAGCTTTCCGTCTTTGACCATGAAT
>CAXACF010000293.1:0-3252 GCA_963967125.1 uncultured Rhodobacterales bacterium
GTAAAGCCAATTTTAACGCTTCTTCATCTACCATTGGTTTTACAACATCGATGGATAGACCTGCGTTCAATAACAGTTGTTTGCGAATTTCTGACCCAGAGGCCAGTATCAAAACGGGTTGGCTGTGCATAAGTGTGTGAGTACCTTCAGTATTGTTGGGCACATAACTAGTCGAATAATTTTATTTCGCCAATCACTGTGTAAAACAACAGTACTCATTAATCGAATTTAAGTGTTTTATACGCTGTGGATTTGAATAAGATTTCGCTTATTTAACTTTGGAAAACTAATTTTTAGAACGCTAATATATCACATAAATATCTGATTATAAATAATAATATATTTTACATCGTTCATTGTATTGCCTGTTCTAGTGTGGATAACTTCGTGGGTATTATTTGATCCACAGAAAATGCAGTCACTTACTACATCTTCTTCTTTATATATATACTTTATTATTATTATCTGAGATGAATGATACCTATGACTGATCTACTCTCAATATCGTATCCTTGGGTAAAATCCTTACACATTATGGCTGTCATGTCATGGATGGCAGGGCTTTTCTATTTGCCAAGAATATTCGTGTATCATGTTGAACGCGCATCGACCGGATCAGATGTCGATCAAGTGTTTCAGATAATGGAACTTAAATTACTAAGGGTCATTATGAACCCTGCAATGATTGTAACTTGGGTGTGTGGTTTATTGATGGTCTTTACACCCGGAATCGTGGATTGGTCGGCGTATTGGCCTTGGTTAAAGGGCGTATCTGTGATTGGCATGACTTGGTTTCATCACTGGCTTGGCCTTCGGCGTAAGGATTTCGAAGCATCACAGAATACCTTAACAGGGCGTCAATATAGAATGATGAACGAGGTACCAACAATCTTGATGCTGATTATTGTCGTATCTGTTGTTGTGAAATTCTGATCGAATTGACGTATTGGCCAGTATTGGTGTATACGACAACTGCCTGCTCGTCCGAGGAGGAATCTTCTTATTAAAAATATCTCAGTTGTGAAGGGACAAGATATGTCCATTGAACGGTTATCCTTATCCGAGCTAAAAGCGAAAAGCCCCAAAGATCTGCTTGCGATGGCAGAGGATTTAGACATCGAAAACGCATCTACCATGCGTAAAGGCGAAATGATGTTCCAAATTCTTCGCGAGCGCGCGGATGAGGGTTGGGAAATCTCGGGTGATGGCGTTCTTGAGGTGTTGCAAGATGGTTTTGGTTTCCTTCGCTCACCCGAGGCGAATTACCTTGCTGGGCCTGATGACATTTACGTGTCACCCGACATGATCCGTAAATATTCGCTGCGTACAGGTGATACGATTGAGGGATTTATCAAAGCTCCTGATGAGAACGAGCGATATTTTGCGCTTATCAAAGCGGAAAAGATTAATTTTGAAGACCCAGAAAAAGCACGTCACAAAATCGCTTTTGATAACTTGACACCGCTATATCCTGATCAACGTCTGAAGATGGAGATTGAGGATCCAACAGTTAAGGACCGCTCAGCGCGTGTTATCGATTTGGTTGCTCCAATCGGTAAAGGTCAGCGTTCGCTGATCGTAGCGCCACCTAGAACGGGTAAAACGGTTCTGTTGCAAAACATTGCACATAGCATCGAACAGAACCACCCAGAGTGTTATTTAATCGTGCTGTTGATTGATGAACGGCCTGAAGAAGTTACGGACATGCAGCGATCCGTTAAAGGCGAAGTGATTTCATCTACCTTTGATGAACCAGCATCCCGTCACGTTGCAGTGTCAGAGATGGTGATCGAAAAGGCAAAACGCCTGGTTGAACATAAACGCGACGTTGTGATTCTGTTGGATTCGATTACACGCTTGGGCCGTGCATTTAACACAGTGATCCCATCATCAGGTAAGGTTTTGACGGGTGGTGTTGATGCAAACGCGTTGCAGCGACCAAAGCGTTTCTTTGGTGCGGCACGTAACATCGAAGAGGGCGGTTCACTTACAATTATTGCAACGGCTTTGATTGATACGGGTAGCAGAATGGACGAGGTGATTTTCGAAGAGTTTAAGGGTACTGGTAACTCTGAAATAGTTCTGGACCGCAAGATTGCGGATAAACGAGTCTTCCCAGCCATCGATATCCTTAAATCTGGTACGCGGAAAGAGGATCTTCTTGTTGATAAGATTGATCTGCAAAAAACATTCGTGTTGCGCCGTATTCTAAATCCAATGGGAACTACGGATGCGATTGAATTCCTGATGTCTAAGTTGAAACAGACAAAAACAAATGGTGAATTCTTCGACTCGATGAACACCTAGGTGTATTGGAATAGGTCATGGATACCATTTTTGCGTTAGCAACAGCACAAGGTAAAGCTGGGGTGTCCATTATTCGAATTTCAGGGCCAGATGCTGAAATTGCGCTGAATGCGTTGTCATCACTGACTGTCCCAATCGGTCGCCCCAGTGTGCGGTCGTTGATTGGCAAGGATGGCACACATATAGATGAAGCAATGGTGTTGCGGTTTGCAAAGCCGCACAGCTTTACAGGTGAAGATGTGGTTGAGCTACATGTTCATGGAAGTATCGCTGTGGTTCAGGCAGTTTTGCGGGAGCTGAGCACAACAGAAAATCTACGTCACGCGGATGCAGGTGAATTCACACGTAGAGCGCTAGAAAACAATCGTCTGGATATTTCTAAGGTTGAAGGGCTTGCAGACTTAATCGACTCGGAAACCGAAGCGCAAAGGATGCAGGCCCTGCGCGTCTTATCAGGTGAGCTTGGTAATCTTACAAGTTATTGGAGAGATAAACTTGTTCGTGCTGCGTCCTTGATCGAGGTGACAATTGATTTCGCAGATGAAGAAGTCCCTGTAGATGTTTCAGATGAAGTTAATGATATTATTGAAGAAATTAGAGATTCTATTGCAAAAGAGATTAATGGTAGCGCCATTGCAGAACGCGTAAGAAGTGGTTTCGAAGTTGCAATCGTTGGTGCACCGAATTTGGGTAAATCGACTCTGCTTAATGCGTTAGCGGGAAGAGAGGCCGCAATAACATCGGAAATTGCTGGTACTACGCGCGATGTCATAGAAGTTCGAATGGATTTGGGTGGCGTACCTGTGACGCTTCTTGATACTGCGGGTATACGAGAAACAAATGATGTTGTCGAAGGGATCGGTGTATCGCGCGCGCTGGATCGGGCATCTTTGGCGGATGCAATTGTATATTTATACGATGATACATCACAATTGGCAGCATTCG
>CAXACF010000294.1:0-3244 GCA_963967125.1 uncultured Rhodobacterales bacterium
ATGCTGCAGCAAGACAACATTTTCCAATTCCCGCAGGCGTGGGTTAATGTCGGTGCCGTGTTCATAAACGTCTAAACCCGCGCCTGCCAATTCATGGGCGCGCAACATCCGCGTCAGCGCATTTTCATCAATGACTTCCCCGCGCGATGTATTCACGATCACGGCACTTGGTTTTAACAAGCGCAAACGACGCGCGTTCATCAAATGAAAGGTCGAGGGTGTATGCGGGCAGTTGATGGACAGGATATCCATGCGCGCCACCATTTGGTCCAAACTTTCCCAATAGGTCGCGTCCAATGTGTCTTCAATCTCGGGGCGTAATCGGCGGCGGTTGTGATAGTGGATTTGCATGCCAAACGCGCTAGCGCGTCGTGCCACGGCCTGACCGATGCGTCCCATGCCCAATATGCCCAACCTGCGTCCACCCAGTCGGCCGCCCAAATAGGCAGTGGGGGACCAACCTGTCCATTCCCCCGATTGCATCGCTTGCAAGCCTTGGGGGATTTTGCGCATAACGGCCATCAACAACGCCATGGCCATATCGGCGGTATCCTCGGTGACGACATCAGGTGTGTTTGACACCAAAATGCCCCGCTGACGTGCTGTTTCCACGTCAATGTGATCAATCCCTGCACCAAAATTCGCGATAAGTTTTAGATTTGAACCCGCTTGCCCCAACAGCCCTGCATCAATTTTGTCTGTGATCGTCGGGACCAGAACATCACAGGTTTTGACGGCATCTACCAATTCAGCGCGTGACATTGGTGTGTCATGGTCACGAAGGGTGACGTCGAAAAGCTCTTTCAATCGGGTCTCGACGGGTTCGGGCAACCGTCGGGTTAACACAACTTTCGTCCGATTTCCTGACATCGATAGGCTCCGTAGGCTTTAATCCGTTTATCATTGGTGGCAGAGTGTGATAAAATTTCCTTGGGCACAAGAACCCATTCTAAAAAGAGCAGTACCGAGTGAGCAAAGATGCATAAAGCGATTTTGATCTGTATCAGCGTGGCGATGTTCTTCGCACAACCCATTTTTGCGGAACCCGCTAAAAAAGGGCCTGTCACAAACCTGCCAATGCCGCGATATGTGTCATTAAAGGCGGGTGAGGCGAATGCGCGGCGTGGTCCGTCCCTATCGCATAAAATTGATTGGGTTTATAAGCGGCGCGGCGTCCCGTTGGAAATTTATGCCGAATACGAAAATTGGCGACGCGTCCGTGATTATGAAGGGGCAGGTGGTTGGATCCATTATTCGCTTTTGTCTGGCGTGCGCACGGTTTTAATCACGCAGGATTTGACCAATGTGTTTCGCAAGCCCGATGAAACTGCAACTGTCGTCGCACGGTTTGAAAAAAACGTTGTCGCGGATTTGGGCACCTGCTCCAAAACATGGTGCGAAGTTGAAGCAGGAGGATACAAAGGTTGGGCGCAAAAATCCGCCCTTTGGGGTGTCTATCCTAGTGAGACACGTGAATAGCCCTTTGCCAGCGGCGCGGTTGCTGATTATATGCGGCAAACAGAAATAAAATGACACATGAGGCGACCATGAAAATCGGTAATCGCGAAATATCACCGTCCCACCCACCCCTTGTGATCGCTGAAATCGGCATCAACCATGGGGGCGATTTAGAGGTCGCTAAAAACATGGTGCGCCTTGCGGCACTGTCTGGGTGCGAATGTGTAAAGCATCAGACGCATATCGTCGAAGATGAAATGACGGATGAGGCGAAACAGATTTTCCCACCGAACGCGGATGTGTCCATTTGGGATGTCATGGCGCAATGCGCATTATCCCGCGAGGACGAAGCCGAATTAAAACGCTACACCGAAGAATTGGGATTGATCTATATCTCAACACCCTTCTCGCGTGCTGCGGCGGATTTTTTGGAAACCTTGGACGTGCCTGCATATAAAATCGGATCGGGTGAGGCGGACAATCTACCCCTGATCCGTCACATCGCGCGTAAGGGTAAGCCCGTGATCATGTCAACGGGCATGCAGACGATTGAAACCCTACAAGAAAGTGTTCAAATCCTTGAGGATGCGGGCATTGAATATGCGTTATTGGAATGCACAAACCTTTATCCCTCACCGCCTGAAATTGTCAGTTTACAGGGCGTAACCGATTTACAGGCGGCCTTCCCAAATGCAGTTGTAGGTTTTTCTGATCACTCAATCGGCCCTGAAATGGCGCTGGCCTCTGTCGCGCTGGGCGCGTCGATATTGGAACGTCACTACACCGATACACGCTATCGCAAAGGGCCCGACATTATCAATTCAATGGACCCTGCGGAGTTGCGGTTTTTGATTGACCGATCTCGTGAAATCCATACGGCACTGATGAACCCGAAACAGCGCACAGGTCCTGAAGAGGATGTGTATCGCTTTGCCCGTGCGTCTGTTGTCGCGGATGCAGATTTGTCCGCGGGGCACGTTATTACGGAATCCGATATCTGGGCACGTCGTCCAGGGTCGGGTGAAATCGCAGGATTTGAGTTTGATAAGGTTGTTGGCAAAACGCTAAAGGTGGCGGTGACACGCAACCAGCAACTAAAGTGGTCTGATTTCGAAAATTAATTCGGGCTTATGCCCCCATAAAGGCGCGCATGTGAAATTTGGCATATGCTGTTGGTCGCTGTGTTTTCGCAGTGTGAGGGCACGCGCGCCGCGCCGCACATCCGAATGTTTCGCAGCTTTTCTGCGAGGTGTTTAAATACGATTTGCATTTCGGGACATTGTAATTGTTTTTATCCAATGCATCAGCAGGGCAACTGGTTAAACAAGGTGCGGCACATCCTGCGCAGGGTGTCTGTAGAATTGGGCGAGGATCTTTGATTTCATGAGCAAATCCAATTGCTCCCCGAAACGATATATAAAGCCCGCTTTCATGGTCCACCAAAAATCGCAGAGGAGAGGCATAGACGCGCCCGGTGCTGAGCGCCCAAGAATAGAATGGATGATACGGCGCGCCACCAAAGGGGAAATAGGGGGTTCCAGCAAATTCGGTGCTTAAATTCCCGATCACACGCGCGGACCAACGATCCATGGGGTGTTCAAACCCGTCTTTATATTCAGCCGAGTGTGCGAACACATCCCAAAACCCCGGTTCACGTGGGGCAAGCAATACCAATGAAGCGAGCGTGGGCAGGCTATCATCACCGCGGACATCGCACACCCCCGCAATCCGCAATCCATGCGCCGCGCACGCGCCCGATAGATCATCAAATTCTACTTGCGTCGAA
>CAXACF010000295.1:0-3230 GCA_963967125.1 uncultured Rhodobacterales bacterium
TAGGGCATTCGCTTGCGTTTTATGCGGCGGTTGAAGCCCAGATAATAGGAAACCGCTGTGTGTCCGTGGTTGGCAGATCACCCAAAGAGCAGGCGCAACAATTTGCAAGCGCAGGTGTTGATGTGATCTACGCCACACCAACACAAATACGATTGTTATCCAAGTCCTATCGCGTTTTGGAAAATGTGCAGGTTGTCTTTATCGGCGGCGGTCGGCTTGATCCGGAAACACGTACGAAGGTCCAATCTTTTGCTCCAAATGCGCAAATCTTGCAGTTTTATGGGGCCGCAGAAACCAGTTTCATCACTCTGGCAGAACCACATCATAATGCGGCCTCTGTTGGAGTGGCATTTCCGGGCGTCGAAATTGATATCCGAAACACTGACAGTGATGGCATTGGTGATGTTTGGGTGAAATCACCTTATGTTTTTTCCGAATACGCGCAGGGTCATGCGCCCGACACCCATTGGCAGGATGGTTGGTTAACGATTGGCGAACTTGGGAAAATAGACGACGCAGGACAGTTGTTTTTGTCAGGTCGAAAATCGCGGGTGTTCACCGTTGCGGACAAAACCATTTATCCTGAGGAAATAGAGCATTATCTGAATGCCCAAACCAAAGTTATTGCATCGGCGGTTTTTCCTGTGGACGATCCATTGCGCGGGGCGCGGATTTATGTGGCACTCTGTTCTGAACACACAGATGATGATCGCATGCAGGGTATGTTGAGTGAATTGAAAGAACGGGGCGTAATGGTAGATCGCTGGCGCATATATGGATCGGATGACTGGCCCATGTTGTTGTCGGGCAAACCAAATTATCAAAAACTGCGGACGACAGCGTCGGAGGATGCATGGCAAAAATTATAGCGGCATTGCGTTCGGCTGTTGTGCCGCGCGCTGGGGCATTTGCGCATCTAGCTGTGCACGAATTGGCCGCGCCCGTCATTCAAAGCGTTATCGGGAAAGCGGGCGTTGAAATAGATCAGGTTGATGAATTGATCGTCTCAAATGCATTGGGTGCTGGTGGCAATCCTGCACGCTTGTGCGCCTTGGCAGCGGGTCTGCCCGTGGGTGTTGCGGGGCTTTCCATTGATCGGCAATGCGTTGGAGGTTTGGACGCAATCATACGTGCGTCGGATATGGTGGATGCAGGACGGGCGCGTGTCGTTGTTGCAGGTGGCGCAGAAAGTTATTCACGTCGCCCCCTTCGCATGCACAGCAATCATGGTGCGGACATTGGCGTGGCCTATGATCGTCCATCCTTTGCTCCAGAACCTTCATTTGATCCTGATCCACATGTTGCAATGGCATCATTGGCCGCGCGTCTCGCGATTTCGCGCGGCGCGCAAGAGGCTTATGCACAACAATCACATCAGAACGCGCTGGACGCTCATGATCACCTTACCCATGAAATCGTTGAAATTGCGGGCATAAAGCGCGACCCCTATGCCCGAAAGCTAAGCACACAGGTCATGGCCAAGGCACCTGTGCTGGCTGGTACAGTTACAGCTGCGACAGCCGCTGTTGCTGCCGATGGGGCTGCTTTTGTTGTGGTTGTAGCCGATGATTTTGAAACGAATGCTGCGCGATCCATTTCAATTGGGCCTGCAAAGACGATTGGGTCCGCCCCCGAGGATCCCGCACTTGCCCCGATCCCTGCGATCAAAGGTGTTTTAGCCAAACACGGAAAGACCATAGATCGGGTTGAGATGATGGAGGCCTATGCCGTGCAATCCATGGCCTGCATTGATGGGGTGGGGTTGGATGTGCATACCGTAAATCCATGCGGTGGTGCGCTTGCGCGCGGGCATCCTATCGGGGCCTCTGGCGCGATCCTTGCCGTGCGCCTGTTCCATGATTTGCAACCTGCCCAATCAGGCTTAGCCGCGATTGCGGCCGTCGGTGGATTGGGCAGTGCTGTGATATTTGAACGGCAGGTTTAGGCGCGCGAAAGAACCTTATCAGGTTGCGCACGATAGATCGCTTGTGTCACGAAACCGCAGATGACGACCTTGACCAAATCGCCAAGGACAAAGGCTGAAACCAGGCCAAATGCCGCCACGAACGACTTGTCCAGAACCAGGGCCATGCCGATGACGCCTGGGATATAAAGGGCGATCACACCCCCCATGAATGAAGCGATAAAAGATGATGTTAGCACGTTCGTTTTCATGCGTTCCATGACCCACCCAGTTACAAATGCGGCGATGGGAAAGCCAATGATGAACCCAACAGAAGGGCCAGACAGAAGCCCAAGGCCACCGCGCCCACCCGCCAATAGCGGAAGACCAGCAAGGGTCAACACAACGAACAGTAATGCAGCCGCGCCGCCGCGTTTCGCGCCCAGAACCGTTCCGCACAGCATAATACCCAAGCTTTGTGCGGTGATTGGAACACCAAAGGCGAGTGTGAATTTCGGCACCAAACCCAGTGCTGCAATCAATGCTGCAAACACAGCAATCAGTACGGTTGATCTTTCCATTTGGGCTATCCTTCTTCTTTTGTCTCTACACCGCCGCGTGCCCGCAGTGCGTTTGCCACGTGTTCGGCGTCGTTTAACACCGAAAGCGTCAGGGGCACAATAATCCGCCAACCAGATTTCCCTGTCGAGCGCGCGCGAAGTGCCGCATTCATTGTAATCCCACGTTCAATCAGGGTTGGAATAAAACGAATAAACAGCGCGATCGTAAGCGCCACAGGCTTTGTTGATATACCGATCCAGTTTAAGGGACGTAGCAATCGCATTAAAACATCAATCATGTCATTTAGCGGTGTGGTCATTGTCACCAAGTTTGCCAGCGCAACAGCGATCAACATGCGCAGGATGATTTCGCCACCTGCCGCAATATCATTTGTGATGCCGTGATATAGGACAATGATCAGCACAAATGGCCAAAGCGGCCAAAGCATGCGCACCCCAAATTTTGCAAATGAAAGCCCCTGAGAAAGATAAAGAGCGACCACTGCACATGTTAGGCACGCAAGTACAATCAGCGACTCAATTTGAAATAGGGCCGTTGAAACAACACAGAGTGCCAGTAATTTTTGACCTGCCGAGATTTTGTGAAATACCGTTTTTTGTGGTGCTATCAGGGTCAGCATCAAAGGACCTCAATCCGATTCATTTCGTCGATGAATCTGGGCACGACTATGTCGGGTGACCCGGTTTCAACGATAACTATTTTAAAGAAATTAAAATAGCCTTAGAAAAATTAAAATTTGAAAAAA
>CAXACF010000296.1:0-3225 GCA_963967125.1 uncultured Rhodobacterales bacterium
TATGCAACGGCATTCGTTGATTATGTTCTGCACTTCATCTCACTCAGCTTTGGGGCATATGGGACACAATCGGCAGCCGACTTTGCCGCAGCCTTACCTTCCGAGGCAGCTCCTTTTGCGGATGCGCTGCGGGGTGGTGCCACAAACGCGTGGGGGTCCTATGACGGTTTTGTTGGGGGGCTAGAGGGTGATGCCGCCAATCTATCACCCGAAGTTCTAGGCGCCGTTTATGCAGCAGGTGAGGCAGGTCGCCAATTTGGTTGGCAAGCAGGCTGGACCACATTCTATTGGGCATGGTGGATTGCATTTTCGCCATTTGTTGGATTGTTCCTAGCACGCATTTCACGGGGTCGCACCGTGCGTGAATTCATCATCGGATGTGTGATTGCACCTGCATTGGTGTGCTTTGCATGGATGACAATTCTGGGCGGTACGGCGATTGATCTTGAACTGACTGGGGACGCGAATGGCGCCATCATCGGGGCGTCAAATACGGCCAAGCTGTTTGTGACTTTGGGTGAAATGATCTCGGGTCCATTCTTGTCCTTGATCACGATCATGTGCGTGGTTCTGATCATGACATTTTTGGTCACTTCTGCGGACTCTGGCATCTTGGTCATGAACACAATCATGTCAGGGGGTGATCAGGACATCGGCAACAAACACAAAGTTGTTTGGGGTTTAATCCTGACGGCTGTTGTGGGCGTGCTTTTGATCGCAGGTCAGAACAATTCAGGGTCCGATCCGATGGAGGCGCTGCGCAGCGCGATGATCATTGGTGCCCTTCCGTTTACCATGGTGATGGGCCTAATGTGTATCGCTCTTGGCAAGGCACTTTACCGCGACGGGTTGCGCGAAAAAGACGCGCAATAACGGCACGAATACTGGGGGCGCGAAACCGCGCCCTCAACACACTCCTTATCTGATTTCGATAATTTCGCGTTCTGTTACGATCATATCAAGCGGTTGATCTGTCGCCTCTAGGGGCAATTCGGCACATTCTTGGGCGCTATAAGCAAAGCCAATGGCCAATGTCGCGCGTTTGGCACGCAGCAATTCCAACGTGCGATCATAAAACCCACCGCCATACCCCAGTCGCCCACCCGCACGTGTAAACGCGACCAGAGGCACAATAACCAATTCAGGTTCAAAATAATTCGCAACCGCAGGGACACGCGCCCCAAAGGGGCCATCCACCAATGCGCAATCAGGTTCCCATCTTGAAAATAACAACGGTGAGGCTTCTTTCACGATTACGGGCACGCCCACCGGTCCATGTGCAGCGGCCTCGGCCATCGCGGGCAGTGGATCAATTTCGGTGCGGATCGGCATGTACCCTGCACAGGGAACGCCACGATAGCCCGCCAAAACGGATGATAGCATGCCTGCCGCCGATCCCGCATTGCCACCATGCGCCTCTTTCCTGCGGGCGAATGCAGCCTTGCGTGCGGCCGCCTTTTGTTCATCCAACGTCATAAAAGAAATACCCCCGCAAGTGTCAGAAACGCGAAAAACCCAACAACATCGGTCACAGTCGTCACAAACGCCCCTGATGCAAGCGCGGGGTCAACGCCCAGTTTTTCCAAAATTACGGGGATCGCAGTCCCCGCCAGACCCGCAACAATCATGTTGATGATCATGGCAAGTGCGATGACATAGCCCAAGGCGGGCGATCCAAACCAAATCACACCGACAATTCCCATCACAACGGCAAAGATCAAACCATTGATCGCTCCTACCGAAATTTCACGGGTGATCACGCGCCATACGTTCGACCCCGTCAAGTCTTTGGTTGCTATGGCACGCAC
The DNA here is from genome assembly GCA_963967125.1 of uncultured Rhodobacterales bacterium. Lineage (GTDB taxonomy): Bacteria > Pseudomonadota > Alphaproteobacteria > Rhodobacterales > Rhodobacteraceae > HIMB11. The sequence continues at coordinate 1,809 of CAXACF010000296.1, forward strand.
CGCAACAGTCAAACTTTGCGTGCCTGCATTCCCCCCCATCGAGGCGACAATCGGCATCAACACCGCCAGCGCGACAAAGGTTGCAGTAGTATCTTCGAAAATTGCAATAACAAGGGATGCAAGGATTGCGGTAAATAAATTCACCGCCAACCATGGCAGGCGTTGTTTTGTGGTTTCAATCACGCTGTCACTTAGGCTACTTTCCCCAACACCCGCAAGGCGCAGAATATCCTCTTCGTGTTCTTCATCCAAAACGGCCATCGCATCATCAATCGTGATGACACCCACCAAACGCCCCTCTTCATCCACAACGGGCGCAGAGATCAGGTGGTATTGGTTAAAGGCATAGGCGACATCACCTTCGTCTTGGGTGGCGGGAAAGACCTCAAACACAGTTTCCTTTAAATCGATCAAGGCCACATCGCGTTTTGACGACATCAAACGCCCAAGGGTCACGTTCCCAATCGGACGCATCCGCGGATCGACCAGCACAATATGATAAAACTGATCAGGCAGGCCCTGTTGGCGGCGCATGAAATCAATCGCCTGCCCTACGGTCCAATGTTCAGGCGCTTTGACAACTTCGCGCTGCATCAAACGACCCGCAGAATATTCGGGGAATTGCAGCGCCTGTTCAACCGCGACCCGATCACTGTCATCAAGTGCGTCTAGGATTTGGGTTTGTTGTTCTTCCTCCAAATCTTCCAGAAGATCGACAACATCATCACTGTCCAGATCACGAACCGCCTCGGCCAGAACCTCTGGCTTCAGATAAGAGATCACCTCTTCGCGAAGGGTGTCATCCAATTCTGAAAGAACATCACCGTCAAAATCACGGTCATAAAGCAGGATCAAACGCCGACGATCATAAAGGCCGATTTGTTCCAAAAGGTCGGCAATATCGGCGGGGTGCATATCCTCAAACAGGGTCAGCAGCGCCTCACGATCTTCGCGATCTACGGCAAAGAGAATTGCCGAAACATCACGCCGAGAAAGAGAGTAATCAACGGCGTCCGCGTCCATGTCACCCTCTGGTGTCAATGTGCGATCATCCATTTATTCCTCCTTTATGTTGCGATCATCTTATTGCTATTCCAATAGGTGTTACAATCCAAAATCCGCTTGTGCTTTCCCAATGTTGGCGCCTTATATTGTAGCCTTAAGTGGCGCAAGGTGGACTAAGGTGACGACATGAACGTACGGAAAATTATAAAGGGACGGATCCTTTCATTTTCGGAAAATCCCTTCAATCATAGCTTTAATTTTGACTCATTATCCATTGATAATAAATATATTTATATAAATAAAAACCTGATTGAAGGTATTTACGATACGCTAAATCTGAACCCTGCTTATGACAGTGCTGAACGCATCGATCACGGCGATCATGTGATAATGGCGGGGTTTGTTGATGCCC
>CAXACF010000297.1:0-3223 GCA_963967125.1 uncultured Rhodobacterales bacterium
GAATGCAATCGACCGAACATGGGCGCAGGTGATTTACATGGGGTTGATGTGTGTGGATAGGCAGTTGACCCTTGGTGGGACGATTGATGTCACAGCGGATGTAGATAATGTTAAGATCACTGCGACAAGCGAACGACCAACCGTTGCGCACCCAGGTTGGGAACGGCTTTCCTCAGATTTAGACGCGCCCCCTGCCCCAGCGGACGTGCAATTCCATCTGTTACCCAATGTTGATGATGCCTATGGGTTCGCGGTGGAATTTAACCACCGCGACACAATCACAACCCTAAACTTTAGGCACGGGTAGTTCCATTTCCTTCGACCAGATATTTAAACGATGTAAGCTGCGCGGCCCCAACAGGGCCGCGGGCATGCATTTTACCAGTCGCGATGCCAATTTCTGCGCCCATTCCAAATTCACCCCCATCGGCGAATTGGGTCGAGGCATTGTGCATCAGGATAGCGCTGTCAATCCGTTCAAAGAATTTGTCACGCACAGCCATATCTTCGCACATCACGCATTCTGTATGAGACGAACTATAGGATTGGATATGTGCGATCGCCTCGTCCACATCTGCAACGGTCTTGGCTGCAATAATACTGTCCAGATATTCCTTACCCCAATCCTCATCCGTAGCTGGGGTGACCCCATCCAACTTTGAAATTGCCGCGTCACCGCGCACTTCGACGCCAGCATGGAACAGGGCCTGCAATATTTCGCGCCCAAGGGTGTCCAATACATCCTGATGGATCAGCAAACATTCAGCAGCACCGCAAATTCCTGTACGTCGTGTTTTGGCATTCAGGACCACATCCATGGTTTTCTGTGGATCCGCAGATTTGTCGATATAGATGTGCACAATCCCCTCAAGATGGGCGAAAACAGGGACGCGCGCTTCGCGTTGGACCAATCCAACCAAGCCTTTGCCACCACGGGGAACGATGACATCCACAAATTCGGTCATTTTCAACAAATGCTCTACCGCGGCGCGATCACGGGTGGGGACGATTTGAACGGCGTCTTCGGGTAGCCCCGCGGCCTGTAACCCTTGCACCAAACAGGCATGAATGGCTGCAGCGCTATGCAGGCTTTCAGAGCCGCCGCGCAAAATGACGGCATTTCCCGATTTCAGGCACAAGGCCCCTGCATCCGCCGTGACATTAGGGCGGCTTTCATAAATAACCCCGATTACGCCAAGCGGCGTGCGCACACGACGGATATGAAGGCCCGTGGGTTGATCCCATTCTGCAATCACCTCACCCACAGGATCGGCCTGCCCAGCAATGGTGCGCAGCCCCTCTGCCATGGCGGCGATGCGATCTGCGTCCAACATAAGACGGTCCATCATGGCATCTGTCAGGCCCTTTTCACGGCCAAAGTCCAAATCCTTGGCATTTTCGGCAATAATATGATCCGTCGCAGCAACCATTGCGTCGGCGGCAGTCAGCAGGGCTTTGGTCTTGGCTTCCGGCGATGCATAGGCCAACACCGACGCCGCTGCGCGCGCGCGTGCACCCATTTCGTTCATCTGCTGTCCAAGATCGCTCATACCCTTATTCCTTATGTTGCCATGTCATCCCGGTGCACCAAGGCCGCGCGGCCCGGGTACCCCAATATTTCTTCTATATCTTTGGTGTTGCGCCCCATTAGGGCGCGTGCCTCATCCGATGGATAGGCGGAAATGCCATGGGCCAATTCCTGACCAGTGGCCGAACAAATCACCACCGCATCCCCGCGTGCAAATTCACCTTCAACACCTGTCACACCCGCAGGCAGCAGGCTTTTACCCTTGCTCAGCGCCGTTTCAGCGCCTGCGTCCACAACAATGCGGCCCATCGGCTTCATCGATGAAATCCACCCCTTGCGTGCGCGCTGCGGATCATAAACGGCCGTGAACCATGTGCTGGGCACACCCTGATCAATGGCGGATAATGGGTTTAGGCGCGATCCTTCGGTGATCACCATGGCGCATCCTGCAGCAGTGGCGGTTTTTGCAGCCATCAATTTGGTTTTCATGCCGCCCTTGGACAAACCTGATCCCGCGTCGCCTGCCATCGCCTCAATCTCGGGGGTGATGACATCAATTACATCAAAACGTTTGGCGGTTGCGTCCACGTTGGGATTGGCCGAATAAAACCCATCCACATCCGACAATAGGACCAGGGCGTCCGCCCCAACCGTCACGGCAACCTGCGCCGCCAATCTGTCATTGTCACCATAGCGAATTTCATCTGTGGCGACCGTATCGTTTTCGTTCACGATGGGAACCGCGCCCATAGATAGCAGGGTTTCCATGGTTGCGCGTGAATTCAAATAGCGACGTCGGTCTGCGCTATCCTCAAGTGTGACCAAAATCTGTGCGGTTGTAATACCATGAGGGGCCAATACCTCTTCATAGGCGCGGGCCAATTGGATTTGACCAACGGCGGCGGCCGCCTGACTTTGCTCAAGTGGTAGGGATGAAAGGGGAAGCCCCAAGACCCCCCGCCCCAAGGCGATTGAGCCCGACGAAACCAGCACAACGTCCTTGCCCGCAGCCTTAAGTGCGGCAACATCAGCAGCCAGTGTTTTCAACCAATCTTGGCGCAATTTGCCCGTGCGTTGATCCACCAAAAGCGCAGATCCGATTTTCACCACAAGCCGTTTTGCCCCGCTTAGGGTTGCCATTTCTGCGGCTCCTCTTGCGATTTCTTTTCACGCAGGCGTGTGTCATCAATCTGTGCACGAAGGGCACGCAACACTGTATCCGTTCCTTCACGGCTGACGCCCGACATCAACAGGACGGAACCCCCACTGACACGTTCCAATTCGGACTTGAAATAGTCGCGTTCTTCTTCGTCCAGCGCGTCAACTTTGTTCAAAACGGTGATGCGCGGCTTTTGCGCCAACTCACCACCATAGGCTTCCAACTCGCCAATGATGGTTTTGTAATCTTCAAGGAAGGTGTCCGAGGTTCCGTCCACCAAATGCAACAGCACCGCACAACGCTCCACGTGTCCAAGGAACAGGTCCCCCAAACCGCGACCTTCACTAGCACCCTCGATCAATCCGGGGATGTCGGCCACAACAAATTCAACGTTATCAATGCCGACCACACCCAGATTTGGATAAAGCGTGGTAAATGGATAATCCGCAATTTTGGGACGCGCATTGGATGTGGCTGCCAAAAACGTGGATTTGCCTGCGTTCGGCAACCCCAATAGGCCCGCATCCGCAATCAGT
>CAXACF010000298.1:0-3210 GCA_963967125.1 uncultured Rhodobacterales bacterium
CTTCGCCAAACTCAAGTCCGCGCGACCGTGTTGGGGCCGATCCGATAACGCGGAACCCCGATTGCCCAGCCATTGGCCCCACGGTTTCGGCATCAATGTTGCGATCCACCCCGTCAAAACGCAGGATCAGACACCCAATCTTGGTGCTGCCTATATCCAAAACGGCAATAACACCCCGCTGAAGTGCGGCTTTGCGCATGGATCGCATGGCACGTTGAGCATCATAAAAATCGGTCATTGATCGGCTCCACTACTCTTTATTTGCCGCAAAAGCATGCTGGATGTACCATCCGCAAGGCGCAGCGTTGGGCGCTCGCTTAATCGCATGTCCACAACACTGATCGCGCGATCCAGCAGCTCTTGGGTATCATTTAAAATCAAAACTTTTTCTAAGGCCTGCACCGCACCTTCGGCGGGCAACATGATGCGTTGGTTGCGATCCAACGCCACATCCCAGCGTCTCTCGCCCACATAGATCAAACCGCGCAACCGTTCCGCAAGGGGCGCCGCACTGACCAATAACGCGCGTGCTTGGGCAATATTTTCATCCGCCCCTTCACCTGCAACCAGCGGTAAATCAGGATAATCCATGCGTGCTGTAATCGAACGCACATAGTGACCCGTTTCATCCAGCAATTCCAAACCATCCCGTTTGCGCCACACAAAGGCAGGTTTGCGTTCACTGACATCAATGAACAAAATGCCGTCTCGCACCTGAAGCGATGCATCCGCAACGGGGTCCAGTTCGACCAAAATTTTGCGCATCTCTTGGACATCAAGGGAAAAGGAACTGATCGGGAAATCAACGGGCAGAACTTCGCGAATATCTTCTTCCAATGTTGGGCCAGCGCCTGAAATCTGTGCGCCACTCACCATGAACTCAGGGCGTTCGATAATGCTGCGATGCACATCATCTGCAAAGGCGCGCAAATTTTCGCGGTGCTCTTCATCCGCGAAATATAGCCCTGCGGCAAGCGCCAAAACAAACCCAGGAATTCCGTAAAACACCAACCGACGCAACAGCGGCGTCAGCATGAACCGCATCAGCCGATAGGACAGCCGCGACGGTGCAGGATCATGCACATTGGTATATCGCTTGCCTAGCGGTCGCATGAGGCATCCTTTATCATCCAATCACACAACTGAGCGAAGCCGATCCCCATTTTTTGCGCCTGCTCAGGCACCAAGGATGTGGGGGTCATGCCCGGCTGTGTATTCGTTTCCAACAGAAACAAACCCTCACGCCCACGCGTGTCATCCCACCGAAAATCCGTGCGACTGACACCTTTGCATCCCAATACCTGATGGGCACGCAGGGCAAAATCCATGCAGGCCTGCGTGATATCTGCAGGAATATCTGCTGGAACCACGTGATAGGATCCGCCATCGGCATATTTGGCATCATAATCATACCACCCGTCAGTGAAAATTTCGGTCACGCTCAATGCGCGATCCCCCATCACCGTTGTCGTCAATTCACGCCCTGCCAAATAGGCCTCGACCATGACAGTGTCGGGCATATCATCCGACAAATGGGGGGGCGAATTGGCATCTTCGTTTACAATGTAAATCCCGACCGAGGATCCCTCGTTATTGGGCTTAACCACATAGGGCGGGGCCATCACATGTGCGCGCTGCACCTGATCACGATCGGCGATCACACTGTGCGCAATGGGCAGGCCCGCGGTTGCGAACACCTCTTTGCTGCGCTGTTTGTCCATCGCAAGGGCCGAGGCCAAGACACCAGAATGCGTATAAGGAATGCGCAACCATTCAAGGACACCCTGAACACAGCCATCTTCGCCCCAGCGCCCATGCAGCGCATTAAACACAACATCAGGCGCAATTTGCGTCAGATCAGCAGCCAGTGTTGGCGCGGCGTCCAACTCTGTCACATTATATCCTGCTTCACGCAAAGCCGCGGCGCATTCACGCCCACTGACAAGGGACACTTCGCGCTCGGCCGAAGGGCCACCCATCAAAACCACGACTTTGGGATCTGTCCTGCTCGACATACCCGAATTCGCCTCATGTCATTGGCCATTTTGGCCTTATTATTGGTGTCGCAACTTGGGTTGCGTTATTTTGGGGCTGGTTCACCAACCCGCATGATTTCCCATACTAACTCTATTCCTGCGTTTTGGAAAACCCTTTTTCGGACTAATTCACCTAATCCTTCTAGGTCAGCGGCACTGGCACCGCCTGTGTTGATCATAAAATTGGAATGCTTCTCGCTCATCTGTGCCCCACCCAGGGTTGCACCGCGCAGGCCTGCATCATCAATCACCTTCCACGCTTTTAGGTCGTGACTGTCGTCCGCGCGCCCCGTGCTGGAAAATCCTGCGGGGTTGCGAAACGTGCTGCCCGCACTGCGTTCTTTGGTGGGTTGGGTTTCATCGCGTTTGCGCAGTTGTGCGTCCATTTTGGCATGCAACGCCTCTGCCTCATCCGCAGGGGCGCGAAACACCGCCTCGGTAATGACGGCACCGTCTGGGATGTCGGTTTGACGATACTCAAATGTAATCTGATCACGGGTCAATGTGATCACTTCACCCTGACGTGTGACAAGTGTGGCCTGAACAAAGTGGTCGGCGACATAGGATCCATAACACCCCGCATTCATCCGCACCGCCCCGCCGATAGATCCGGGTATTGTGCGCAAGAACGTTAGATCCCGCCCCTGATCCGCCGCACGCCGCGCCACATGGGCATCAAGCGCCGCCGAACCTGCGGTGATCAAATCATCCTGAACCGTGATTTGATTAAATCCCCGTCCCAAACGGATCACCACACCACGCAATCCCCCATCGCGTACGATCAGATTGCTGCCCACACCCATAGGAAACACGGGGATATCCGCAGGAAGGGCGCGCAAAAAATCGGCCAGATCATCCGTGTCCGCAGGTTGAAAGAAATACTCCGCAGGGCCACCAACACGCAACCACGTCAAATCCGCCAACGAACGGTTTTCGGACAATGCGCCGCGGGGTTCTGGGATGCTGTTCATGGCCTGCTCCTGTCGTTGCATGTGATATGCAATATTCATCGCAGCACCGCAATAAAAACCCGCGCAAGCCATTCATAGCCCAGCGATTGATGAACCAAATCTACCTTATGTTTGTTAATCACCAACGGTCAAACATACGCCCGTGGGTGGTTAACAGGGCTGAGGCAACGAAGCCCCCGCCCTATCGGACGGGCGTGGGCTGG
>CAXACF010000299.1:0-3207 GCA_963967125.1 uncultured Rhodobacterales bacterium
AATCTAACTGCATATTTGGGTGCTGACGCGGAAAGTAAAGGCGTCGATTTCATCACGGATCTACCTGACGCACCCGTTTTGATACATGGGCTTGAGGCCCGATTGGCACAGGTTTTTGTGAACCTAATCACCAACGCAATTAGTTTTTTGAAGAGGGCGATGCAATCCGCGTATGGATTCGTACACGTGAAAACCGCGTGCTTGTCGTCGTCGAAGACACTGGACCAGGGATTCCAGAAGGGGCGCTGGGGAAAGTGTTTAATAGGTTTTATTCTGAACGTCCCGCCAATGATTTTGGCAACAATTCTGGATTGGGGTTGGCAATTTCCAAACAGATTGTCGAAGCACATGATGGGGCGATTTGGGCTGAAAATATCCGTCCAACGCAAATGGACGCGACATCTGCGCCGCTTGGCGCCCGTTTTGTAGTAGGTTTACCGTTGTGAGTATAAGTGATCGTGAAATTAGGCATTCCACCTGTGTGTCGGTGGACGGTGTTGGTATTTTAATTGTTGGCCCCTCTGGCTCGGGCAAATCCACGTTGGCGATGAAACTGATTGCGCTGGGCGCATTTCTGGTTGGGGATGATCGTTGTCTATTGATTGGAGACGAACGTGGCATCACAGTTGAGCGGCCCCCAAACCTGCCTATGGGGATCGAAGCGCGCGGAATTGGTATTTTACGCGCGCCGATGAAGGACAATGCGCGCTTGGGTTTGATTGTTGATTTGGGCCAAAAGGAAACAGAACGTCTTCCTGAACAGCGCACCGCCAAGATCATGGGGCATGATATTCCGGTGTTTTATGATTACAAACTGGACGCATTTGCGCAAAGTTTGTATATCTTTGCCAGGTACGGGATTGTCAAAGACCTATAGAGGTTTGCATGTCTGAAATGCCGCTAGATGCGCGTGTTAAGCTGGTTATTGTGACTGGATTGTCAGGTGCTGGGCGAACAACCACGATCAGATGTCTTGAAGATCTTGGGTACGAAACTATTGACAACCTGCCAATTTCGCTTGTTTCGCGTGTGGTTGCCCCGGGTATGCCAGGCGCCAAAATCGCAATTGGCCTCGATACGCGCACACGTGATTTCACGACAAAAGCGGTTTTGGATATGTTGGCAGATTTATCTGCGCACAGCTGGATGTCGTTGGAAGTTGTTTTTGTCACGGCGTCCAACGCGATTTTGGTGCGACGGTTTTCCGAAACGCGACGGCGCCATCCATTGGCCCCTGCTGAAACGCCACAGGACGGAATTGACCGTGAACGCGATTTGTTAAACGAAATCCAAGACGCAGCAACCGTTGTTCTGGATACTTCGGACATGTCGCCCCATGATTTGCGCGCACAGGTGGATCGATTGTTTAACAGGGGTGGCGAAAGCAAACTTGCAATTACGATCCATTCGTTTTCCTACAAACGCGGCGCGCCTGCAGGAATCGACATGGTCTTTGATTGTCGTTTTTTGAATAACCCCTATTGGGATCCGTCCCTAAGATCCCTAGATGGAACATCAGATAGTGTGCAAAATTTTGTCCAAAATGACACGCGTTTTGAGGAATTTTTCGCAAAAGTGATGGATTTATCCGTCTTCCTCTTGCCAGCCTATGTGGATGAGGGCAAAACTCATTTTTCAATTGGGTTTGGCTGTACGGGTGGTCAGCATCGTTCAGTTGCCCTTGCGGAAACCGTGGCTAAGGCGCTTGCAAATCATGGTTGGGTGGTGTCAGTACGACACAGAGAGTTAGAGCGCAGGGCAAAAAAATAGCCGTGTGTGGGAATTGAGGGCAAAAATTGATCGGGATCGTGATCGTTGCGCATGGGGGACTTGCCAAAGAATATTTGGCAGCGGTCGAACATGTTGTCGGACGACAGGTTGGTATGGCCTCTGTCGCGATCGAGGCCGAACATGACAGGCGCGAAAAACAAGATCAGATTTGTGCCCTTGCTGATGAGGTTGACACAGGCGGTGGTGTTGTGATCGTCACCGACATGTTTGGTGGCAGTCCTTCAAACCTTGCGTTGCCTGCATGTCGGGGGAATGACCGTAAAATTTTATATGGTGTGAACCTGCCTGTTCTTGTGAAACTTGCCAAATCGCGTCATCTGCCGTTAGAAGCCGCAATCACGGCTTCCATTGACGCGGGACGAAAATACCTAGATAGCATGGACGGCAAATAGGGGCAGATAACGTATGAGTACTTCTCAGGGGACCTTCACCATCGTAAACGAAAAAGGTTTGCATGCGCGCGCATCCGCAAAATTCGTTGATATGGTTGAACAGTTTGACGCCAACGCCACGATTGAAAAAGATGGTATTGACGCCTGTGGTGACAGTATCATGGGGCTGTTGATGTTGGTGGCATCCAAAGGCACGCAGGTCGATATCACAACCGAGGGGGCGCAAGCGCAAGAGCTTTTGAACGCCCTTGGCGAACTCATTTCAAATCGCTTTGGTGAAGACCAATAATTATGGTGACAGAGCAAACATCGCATCAGGATAGCGCCGCTGTGGATGATCAACCTTATGACGGCCGCAAACTGTCTTATGCGACAACGTTCCCTAATCCGTTTCAGCGCAAAACAATTCAGACAATTGAATTTTTGACAGGAAAATGGCGTTTGTTGTCGCGCATTCGTGCGTTTGAACGTCGTGGCATTCCAAAAGGCCATGCGTTTTTTGCCCAGGCGTTAGATGTCATGGGAATTGATGTGCAAACGCCTGCAGAACAATTAGCCCATATTCCGAAATCGGGTCCCGTGATCATCACGGCAAATCATCCCCATGGTTTGGTGGATGGCATGGTGCTTGCGGAATTGATTGGGCGTGTGCGCAAAGATTACAAAATTTTGACGCGTTCGCTTTTGACAGATGTCGATCAGATCGCGGACTTTATGATCCCCGTACCGTTTGACCACGAAGAAGATGCAATTGGTAAAAGCATTGAAATGCGCAAGCGGGCGATGGAGCATCTGGCGAATGATGGTGTGATCGTGATTTTTCCATCTGGTAAGGTTGCTTCATCCGACACAATGATCGGACCTGTCATTGAACGTGAATGGAATCCGTTTACTGCGAAAATGATCCAACGGTCCAATGCCACGGTGGTTCCTGTGTTCTTCCCGGGTGCAAATTCGCGGCTTTATCAGGTTGCAAATCAAATTTCCGCAACTTTGCGGCAGGGATTATTGATCCGCGAAGTTG
>CAXACF010000300.1:0-3202 GCA_963967125.1 uncultured Rhodobacterales bacterium
TGCCTCCGTTGGATGAAGCGCATAGCTGCGGCGGTCCGTTGGCACGCGCTCTCGTGTGATCAATTCGCGTTCTTCCAATTCATCAATGATGACGACCAAATTGGGGCGTTCGATATCCATAATTTGCGACAGACGCGATTGGTTCAAACCAGGGTTATCAACAATCAAAACCAGGGCCGTGTAGGTCAACATACGCAGATCAAAGGGACGCAATGTCTCGATCAGATCGGATTGGATCACGTTAAAAGATCGCTTTAGGTGATAACCGACAAAGGTGCGTAGTGTTTCATCATTGATCTTGCTCATGGAACCTCCCAATGCATGGCCTATCGAAATTTTGGCGCACGTTTTTCCAAAAATGCGCGCAAGCCCTCTTGGGCATCTGGCGTTGTTTGCGACATCGACGCGGCCAAAGCTTCGGCAAACAAACCGTCATCTCGTCCCATGTCATTGATCCGCGGGATCGCCTGCAACATCAGCATATTAGCAAATGGCGCATTACGCGCAATTTTACCTGCCAATGTTTGGGCAAGCGCCATGGCCTCACCTTCGCCCACCGAATAATGCGCGAGGCCCAAATTCAGACCCTCATCCGCCGAATATTTGCGTCCCGTTAACATCATTTCGGTCATGCGATCGGGGCCAATGATCCGCCCCACACGGGCTGTTGCGCCGCCGCCCACAAAGATACCACGGCGCCCTTCGGGCAGTTGGAAAATGGTTGATGGTTCTGCAATGCGCACATGCGTCGCCGCAGCCAATTCCATTCCGCCCCCAATCACGGCACCAAACATGGCGGATACAACGGCCAACCCTCCGAATTGAATTTTATCCATCACCGAATGCCAGTGACGAGAATGGTAAAAATTCTCTTCAGGTTCGCGATGCACATGTTCGGACAAATCCAATCCCGAACAATAGTGCCCTGCTGTCCCGGTCAGAATTGCCACCTTCACACCACTGGGAGGTGCTGCAAAAAATGCCTCTAGCGCATGCAGCAGTTCTTCGCACATTGCATTGCGCTTTTCTGGTCTATTCATGACCAGTGTGGCAATTGCCCCTTCAACCGAGATTTGTAGAATATCATGTCCCAAAGGGTGCGCTCCTCATGCGTAGGCTTTATTCTTCTTGATTTATGTTATTATGCATAACAATATTATGAAAGAAAGAATTTTATTCATAACCATCACAAATGAACCGCAACCCAAAGGAAAGATGGCATGCAATATCACCTAAACGGCTTTGTTCCAGGCGATCCTGACATCGCCCCCGCAGGACCCACGCGCACTGTTGGCGAAAATGGCCTCCCCTCGCACGTGGACGTGATTATTGCGGGATGTGGCCCTGCGGGTCTGTGTTTGGCCGCGCAATTGGCACGCTATCCCAACATTTCGACCATGATTGTTGAACCGAAATCGGGCCCCATGGAAAAGGGACAAGCCGATGGTATCAGCGTGCGGTCCATGGAAATGTTTCAAACCTTTGGGTTTGCAGAAAAGCTGAGCCGTGAGTCCGTTTGGATCAATGAAACCACATTCTGGACACCAAACTCCTCTGATCCATCAAAAATTGCCCGTGTAGGGCGCGTACAAGACGTCGAAGATGGCATCAGCGAAATGCCCCACGTCCTGATCAATCAGGCACGCATTCATGATATGTTTTTAGATGTCATGAAAAACGCACCAACGCGATTGGAACCAGATTACAATCTAAAAATAGCAGATTTGGACATTGATCCAAGCGGTGGGGATTACCCTGTTGCTGTTCATCTGGAACGCACAGATACAGATCGGGCAGGTGCCCGCGAGGTGGTGCATGCAAAATACGTTGTCGGCTGTGACGGCGCGCGCAGCACAGTGCGCCGCGCAATCGGCGGCAAACTCCACGGGGATGCCGCCCATCAGGCCTGGGGCGTAATGGATATTTTGGTCAATACAGACTTCCCCGACATTCGCATGAAATCCATCATCCAATCTCAGAACGATGGCAGCATCCTTGTCCTGCCGCGCGAGGGCGGGTATTTGGTACGCCTTTATGTGGAAATGGACAAACTGTCCGAGACAGAGCGCGTCGCGGATCGTGGATTAAGCGAACAGGACATCATCGCCAAAGCACAACGTATTCTGCACCCCCATACGCTGGATGTGAAAGAGGTCGTTTGGTGGTCTATTTATGAAATCGGCCACCGGCTGACCGACCGCTTTGATGACGTGCCCGAAGACGAAATTCGCACACGCGCACCCCGCGTTTTTGTCGCAGGAGACGCCTGCCACACACACAGCCCCAAGGCGGGACAGGGCATGAATGTGTCGATGGGGGATACGTTTAATTTGGGCTGGAAACTGATTTCCGTCCTTGAGGGGCATTCAGACCCAATGTTGCTTTCGACCTACTCAGAAGAACGGCGTGCAACGGCCAAGGCATTGATCGATTTTGATCATCAATGGTCCCGTGCTGTCAGCGCCAAATCAGATGACGGGCAAGATGAAATCCCAGTGATCCAACGCAAATTCGTTGAAGGCGGGCGGTTTACGGCAGGTTTGACCGTTTGTTATGAACCCTCTGTGATCACGGGGAAGGATGATCACCAATCCCTTGCAACTGGCCTGCCCATGGGCGAACGGTTCCACTCTGCACCCGTTGTGCGAATGGCTGATGCAAAACCAATGGAGTTAGGCCACGCGATGGAAGTGGGCCACCGATGGACCCTGTTTGCCTTTGCTCCTAATTCTACCCCGGGTGATACGACTTCTGCAATGTGGTCGACGTTGAACACACTGCAAAACGACCCTGCATCCCCCATCAAACGCTGTATCGATGCAGGTCAGGATCCTGATAGCCTGCTTGATTTACGTGCGATCTATCAACAGGGATTTCGTGACATTGAATGGGGATCGCTGCACCCCGCCTTACGTCCAGCCAAGGGCAAATACGGCCTGACAGATTATGAAAAAGTGTTCTGCACGGATGGCACGGGAAATCCCGACATATATGACCTGCGCGGCATTGATCGTACCCAAGGTGCGTTGATCCTTGTGCGTCCTGATCAGTACATTTCACAAATCCTGCCCCTTTCGCTGACAGATGTGTTATTTTCTCATTTGAACTCCGTATGGAGTGTTAACACAGGGGCATAGGGTATGAATTTCGATCTAACGGGCAAGCGTGTTTTGGTCAGCGCGGGTGGTTCTGGCATTGGGCG
>CAXACF010000301.1:0-3196 GCA_963967125.1 uncultured Rhodobacterales bacterium
GTTCATAATCTGGCCACCTTCGGGGGGCTTTACCATGGGCGGGGAAACCCGTCGAACACACAAACGGAAGTCAGAAAGCATGGCACTAAAGTCGTATAAACCAACGACGCCGGGCCAGCGCGGGCTGGTACTGATCGACCGTTCGGAGCTGTGGAAAGGACGTCCTGTCAAATCCCTAACAGAGGGTTTGACAAAATCGGGCGGCCGGAACAACACTGGACGGATCACATCACGTCGCCGCGGTGGTGGGGCAAAACGCCTTTACCGGATCGTCGATTTCAAACGCAATAAGTTTGACGTCGCAGCAACAGTGGAACGGATCGAATATGACCCGAACCGCACAGCATTCATCGCATTGGTGAAATATGAGGATGGCGAACAGGCCTATATCCTTGCACCACAGCGTTTGGCAGTCGGTGATCAAGTGATCTCAGCTGCAAAAGCAGACATTAAACCAGGTAACGCAATGCCATTCTCCGGCATGCCAATCGGGACAATCGTTCACAATATCGAACTTAAGCCTGGTAAAGGCGGTCAGATTGCACGCGCAGCTGGTACATATGCACAATTTGTTGGCCGCGATGGTGGCTATGCGCAGATCCGCCTGTCATCAGGTGAACTTCGCATGGTTCGTCAGGAATGCATGGCGACAATCGGTGCTGTGTCTAACCCAGACAATTCAAACCAGAACTACGGTAAAGCGGGTCGTATGCGCCACAAAGGCATCCGTCCATCTGTTCGTGGTGTGGTTATGAACCCGATCGACCACCCACACGGTGGTGGTGAAGGCCGAACATCAGGTGGTCGTCATCCAGTGACACCATGGGGTAAGCCTACCAAAGGTAAACGCACCCGTAACACGAACAAGGCGTCACAAAAGCTTATCATTCGCTCGCGTCACGCCAAGAAGGGGAAACGTTAACTTATGCCTCGTTCAGTATGGAAAGGTCCATTTGTGGATGCTTATGTGCTTAAGAAAGCCGAAGCAGCACGCGAAAGCGGCCGTAATGAAGTTATCAAAATTTGGTCACGTCGTTCCACCATCTTACCACAATTTGTTGGTTTGACATTTGGTGTGTACAACGGCCAAAAGCACATTCCAGTGCTTGTGTCAGAAGATATGATCGGCCAGAAGTTTGGTGAGTATTCACCAACACGGACCTATTATGGTCACGGCGTCGACAAGAAAGCCAAGCGGAAGTAATAGCCATGTCTAAAGCGAAAAATCCCCGCCGCGTGGCCGATAACGAAGCAATGGCAAAATTGCGCATGCTTCGCACAAGCCCGCAAAAGCTTAACCTTGTTGCTGCGATGATCCGCGGTAAAAAGGTTGATAAAGCCCTAAGCGATCTAACATTCAGCAAAAAGCGTATCGCAATCGACGTTAAAAAATGTCTGCAATCCGCAATTGCGAACGCTGAAAACAACCACAACCTAGATGTTGATGAATTGGTTGTTGCAGAAGCGTATGTTGGTAAAAACATGACAATGAAACGTGGTCGTCCACGCGCACGTGGTCGTTTCGGTCGTATCATGAAACCATTCTCAGAACTAACGATCAAGGTTCGTCAAGTAGAGGAGCAAGCCTAATGGGTCAGAAGGTAAATCCAATCGGCATGCGCCTGCAGGTCAACCGTACCTGGGACAGCCGCTGGTATGCAGACACCAAAGATTATGGTGATTTGCTACTAGAAGATCTTCGCATGCGCGAGTTCATCAAAAAAGAATGCGCACAGGCAGGTGTGGCACGTGTCATCATTGAGCGTCCTCACAAAAAATGCCGTGTGACAATCCACACTGCACGCCCTGGCGTCATCATTGGTAAGAAAGGCGCGGACATTGAAGTACTGCGTAAAAAACTTGCTGCGATGACAACATCAGAATTGCACCTAAACATTGTTGAGGTTCGCAAGCCTGAATTGGACGCACAGTTGGTTGGCGAAAGCATTGCACAACAGCTAGAACGCCGTGTTTCTTTCCGCCGCGCAATGAAGCGTGCGGTTCAAAACGCGATGCGCATGGGTGCCTTGGGTATTCGTGTGAACGTTGCTGGCCGTTTGGGTGGTGCAGAAATCGCGCGGACTGAATGGTATCGTGAAGGCCGTGTGCCTCTACATACATTGCGTGCAGATATCGATTATTCAAACGTCGAGGCCATGACACCCTATGGTATCATCGGGATCAAAGTATGGATCTTTAAAGGTGAAATCATGGAGCATGACCCTCAGGCGCGTGATCGTAAAGCACAAGAGCTCCAAGATGGGCCAGCACCACGCGGTGCGGCGCCACGTCGCTAAGGAGGAGAGTAAGAGATGCTTCAACCAAAGCGTACCAAATTCCGCAAAATGCACAAAGGCCGGATCCACGGTCTTGCAAAAGGCGGTTCTGATCTAAACTTCGGCTCATACGGTCTTAAGGCAACAACACCAGAGCGTGTGACTGCCCGCCAGATCGAAGCAGCCCGTCGTGCCATGACGCGTCACATGAAACGTCAAGGTCGCGTATGGATCCGTATCTTCCCAGATACACCTGTAACTTCGAAACCTGTCGAAGTTCGTATGGGTAAAGGTAAGGGGTCTGTTGATTATTGGGCATGCAAGGTCAAACCAGGCCGCATCATGTTCGAAATCGACGGCGTAAACGACGAAATCGCACGCGAGGCGCTTCGCCTAGCGGCGATGAAACTTCCAGTAAAAACACGCGTTGTTGTGCGCGAAGACTGGTAAGATCAACCGTCAGTACAGATTAAAACGCCCCGCTGTTTGCAGCGGGGCGTTTTACTTTGAAACCTAAGTACCGTCGGTCGTGAGTACTCTCTGTCGTGTCTATGTGATCGTTTGCGCACAACCCAGCCGTGCGTTTATCCCCAACTGTAATTGAAGCTGACGGATACACGGTCTTCTTTGGACATGTTCATGGGCACCTCGTGGCGTAGCCAGCTTTCCCATAGCAACACATCCCCGACCGCAGGGGCGACATAGATGAAATTGCGCATTTCTTCGCGGGCCTCTTTGACGCGGGCAGGGGCGGCCATCATCATGGCGTGACGGGGGTCTTCGAATTTGATTGCGCTGGCACCCCCGGGCCTCGCCACCTAGGTCTTTCCCAACATCACATAATTGTGGTGAATATGGGCAGTATGCTCCCCATCTTCCCGCACGACGTTCGTCCACAAACTCCTCACTTTTACTTCCCG
>CAXACF010000302.1:0-3195 GCA_963967125.1 uncultured Rhodobacterales bacterium
GCGCATGTGAATGCCGTGTTGGATATTCCATTGGCGGCCTTCAAAAAGTGGAGCGAGGCGCAAATCATGCGCGAAGTTGAAAACAACGCCCAAGGTATTTTGGGATATGTTGTGCGCTGGATCGATCAGGGGATCGGATGTTCCAAGGTTCCAGACATCAACAACGTTGGTTTGATGGAAGATCGCGCAACCTGTCGTATTTCTGCGCAACACATCGCAAATTGGCTGCATCATGATATTGTGTCCAAGGACCAAGTCATGGGCGCGATGAAGAAGATGGCCGCTGTGGTTGATGAACAAAACGCGGGGGATTCTGCCTATCGCCCCATGGCGCCAAATTTTGATGGTATCGCGTTTCAGGCGGCCTGTGATTTGGTGTTTGAGGGCCGTGTTCAGCCATCTGGCTATACAGAACCTGTGTTGCACCAACGCCGGCTTGAGCTAAAAGCGCAAGGCGCATAAACTTTTCGCAACCGCACCATTGTCATTCTTTCCTGCCCGTTATTATATCAGGGCAGGAAAGAGGTAGCCTATGAACCGTCCCATCGTTGGTGTTGTTGGAAATCAGTACATGATCAATGATCAGTACCCTGTGCATGCGGCGGGGCGCATGACAACTTGGGCTGTGTCACATGTCTCAAACTGTTCGCCGATGATTGTGCCGACGGATCCTGACATCGTTTCGGTCTCTGAATTGATCGAAATTTGCGATGGGTTTGTGTTTACTGGCGGACGCCCAAACGTACACCCCGAAGAATATGGCGAAGTCGCAACCGAAGCGCATGGCGATTTTGATCGCGGACGTGATGCGATTGCGCTGGGCATCATTCGGGCCTGTGTGGAACGCGGTCAACCGATATTTGGGATTTGCCGCGGTTTCCAAGAGGTGGCTGTGGCAATGGGATCAACCTTGCATCCTGAAATTCGTGATTTGCCAGGACGGGATAACCACCGCATGCCCCCTGACGGCACGATGGAGGAAAAATTTGCCCTGCGCCATGTCGTGACGGTCAGTGAAAATGGCCCCTTCCATGATGTGTTCGGCGCGACAGAGGTTTTGACAAATACCTTACATGGTCAGGGGATTGAACGCGCGGGCGAACGGATCGTCATTGATGGTTACGCCCCCGATGGCACGCCCGAGGCGATTTATGTTAGGGACGCACCTGGTTTCACGTTGTCGGTGCAGTGGCATCCCGAATGGAATGCAGATCAGGATCCAGTGTCACGCCCGTTGTTTCAGGCATTTGGTCAGGCGGCCCATGAATATGCCAAGGCGCGCTCAGCCTAATCCAATCGCATCAAATGACGGATTAGCATGACGCCGCGGATCAAATGTTCTTCTTTTTCGACGGCAACCCAACCCCGTTTTTCAAAAAACGGCTGTGCGATTAGGCTGGCGTGTACGGTTTTGGGTGGCGTTTTTACCGACGCTAACACCTGATCATAAAGCGCCCCTGCAACCCCCTGTCGATGCCAATCGGGATGCACAAATGCCATGGAAATATGGTGTTCTGCCGTCACGCTTATGAACCCAATCACCTTGCCATTGGCCTCGGCAACTACGCAGGTTTCATCGGCCAAATAGGTGAGGGGATCGGGAATTTTTGGGGCCCAAGCATATCGCTGTGCTCCGGTGTATTTTTCATGTGTTCCGCGCTGGACCGCGTGAAAATACACCTCGGCGCAAGCGCGGGCATCATCATCGTATGGGCGGATTGAAAAACTCATGTCACCTTTTGACGCGTTTTGTATTTCGGATCATCCCATAGGTTCAAATTGATAACATCACATAACGTGCGGGCGGCCGCGCGCACTTGATCAATGTCGATATAAAGCGGGGTGAAGCCAAAACGCATCAAATCGGGTGCGCGGAAATCCCCGATGATTTTGCGATCAATCATCGCCTGCATTGCGGCATAGCCCTGTTCAAAGTGATAGGACACTTGCGAACCCCGCGCATTTGGGTCGCTGGGCGAAGCAAGCTTTAATGCGGGGCAGCCTGTGCTGACTTCTGCAACAAACGCTTCGCTTAACTCAATTGAACGTGCGCGCACATCTGCGATATCCACGTGGTCCCAAACGTCCAATGCCGCGTCCAGCGCGACCAGACCCAAAATGGGAGGGGTGCCGACGCGCAATCGATCAATCCCATCGCCTGCACGATAGTTCAGTTCGAAATCAAATGGTGCGGCATGTCCCAACCACCCTGAAAGCGCGGGGCGAACAGCATCGGCCAAATCGGGTCGTACATAAATGAACGCAGGCGCACCCGGACCGCCGTTCAGGTATTTATAGGTACACCCGATCGCAAAATCGACATTTGCGCCTGTTAAATCCACATCAACCGCACCTGCCGAATGTGCCAAATCCCAAACTGTGATCGCACCGCAGGCATGTGCACGTTCGGTAATTGCCTGCATGTCATGACGGCGCCCTGTGCGATAGTCAATTTCGGTGATCAGGGTGACGGCTACGTCATCTGTTATGGCGTCATAAACATCCTCTGGTGCGACGACCCGTAATTCGTAATCGCGATCCAGTGATTTTATCAAGCCCTCTGCCATATAGAGATCTGAAGGAAAATTACCCGTGTCCGACAAAATTACCCGTCGGTCTGGACGGAGCTCGAGTGCCGAGGACAGCGCCTGATAAACTTTGATTGACAGGGTGTCGCCCATCACGATGCTGCCGTTTGCGGCGCCTAAAATCTGTGCAATTCTATCACCAACGCGGCGGGGCATATCCATCCACCCCGCTTTGTTCCACCCCGTGATCAACATTTCACCCCACTGATCCGTCATCGACGCGCCAACGCGATCTTTGGCGTTGCGGGGTAGGGGACCAAGCGAATTGCCATCCAGATAAATCATCCCCTCTGGCACATAAAATTGCGATTTGGTCCATTCAAAATCGGTCATACCTGACCCCCCGCGATTTCAACGGTTTGCCCGTTGATCGACCCAGAATTTGGATAGCATAGCCACAGCGCGGATTGCGCAACCTCATCCACGTGGATCAACCGCCCGTGTTGGTTTGCCGATGTAATGACGGCCAGAGCATCTTTTTCGCCGATCGCTGCGCGTGTTTTGATGCTTTCGACATTTCGGGTGACAATGTCGGTATTCACATATCCGTGGCAAACCGCGATAAATTCTACGTTGCTGCCCCTATGTTCCTCGCCATCGCTGCGGC
>CAXACF010000303.1:0-3183 GCA_963967125.1 uncultured Rhodobacterales bacterium
TTCACGACTGTCCACATCCGTTTCAATCAATTTGCGTAAGGATGATCCATGCTGAGGCAATTTCGCATCCGTATGCGCGTAATCACAAAATGTCGCCGTCAGATCGAGTGTTGAAACAGGATCTTCAACCCGCTTGCCGACGGGAACTCCCGGGCCTTTAACGATCATAGGGACCTTTAACAGACCATCGTAGTGCATTGGCCCCTTTAAGATCAGACCATGATCCCCCAACCAATCGCCATGATCAGAAATATAGATAACAATGGTATTTTCATCCAGGCCCGCCTCGGCCAAGGCGATCATGATGCGGCCCACGTTGTGATCAATTAACGATAATTGGCCATAAGTGTTGGCAATAATTTCGCGCAGCTGATCGTCACTTTGTTCAGATATGCGGCTATAGGATTTGCGCACCTCTGCATGCTTTTTCTCGCCCGCAGGTTCGGCTGTTAGGACGGCTTCATGCCACCATGGACGCCCCTCAAAACTGCGGGTGCGATGCATCGGCAAATCGACCTCGGCAGGATCATGCAAGCGCGACCAAGGTTCAGGGGCATCAAAGGGGTGATGTGGATCTGGAAAGCTGATCCATGTGCAAAATGGGGTGTCGTTATCACGGCCATTCTTCAGCCAATCAATTGCACGATCTGCAGTCCATGTTGTATTGTGCCATGCGGTTGGCAGTTTGGAATGCCACGTCTGTGCGGCCTCTTTCGTATCGCCCGCATTTTCGCGATAAAGGGCATTTTTTTCGTCCCCCTTGCCATCGGCATAAAACCATTTTTCGTAATGCTGACCAGCGGGCGGTTTTTCGGGCAAAAACCAATTGTGCCCCACCAACATCATTTCAACGTGCTGAAACCCCATATAGGGCCCATACCACGTGTCTGGGTAATCTGCAGATGATTTCAAACATTCGGGCGTCCCTGTTTTTTCAAAAGTATGATAGGTCGAAAAATGCGCCTTACCAAAGAACGATGTTTGATATCCAGCTGCGGACAGTGATCCTGCAAACCCGTTTTCCCCAACTTCTGGGTTCAAATCGATCCCATTGTCGTGAACACCATGAGTGCGGCACAACTGCCCCGTGAGGATTGAGGCGCGCGCAGGCTGGCACACCACACAGGATGTGATGCAATTGTCAAAATGCGTACCTGATGCAGCCAATTCATCAAGATGGGGCGTTTTGACATTGCGCCCCTTAAACCCAAAACAATCTGCACGTTGTTGGTCTGCCGAAATCAGCAAAATATTTGGACGCGTCATACGCTGCCTCTTTTTCTAGATGTTAAAATCATAACTCCAACCGATACGGCCACAAAAACAGCGGCAATCGGATGGGTGAACAAAAACCACGGATCATTCCCTGTGGCGGCATAGGCTTGACGCGCGGTTTCTTCCAGTT
Source organism: uncultured Rhodobacterales bacterium (assembly GCA_963967125.1). Lineage (GTDB taxonomy): Bacteria > Pseudomonadota > Alphaproteobacteria > Rhodobacterales > Rhodobacteraceae > HIMB11. Next base: position 1,406 of record CAXACF010000303.1, read on the forward strand.
TTGCGCCAAGGATAAAGGCAATGACAAAGGGCAGTGGCGAAATACCAAATACCCGCATCAAATAACCCAAAATGCCAAACCCAAGGGCAAAATACAGCGCCTCAATCCGTGTTTCTTGGACATAGATCGCCGTGAGGGTCAGCAACAGCACGCTTGGCAACAAAATGTGTTTTGGAATGCGGATCATGAACCCCATTGACCGCATTACGCGTCCGCCCACTGTCCAATTCAACGCATTGGCCAGAAACATTGTTGTGAAGATACCAAAGGCCATAACCAATTCAGGATTCAGATTGACGGGATCGAATTTAAACACCGTCGGGCTTGGGTTAAACCCACTGATGCTGTCCATCGCAAGCAACAGAAATACAGCAGCCGCGTTGCCAGGAATGCCCAGTGATAAAACGGGCATCAGGTTTGCTCCAGAAACAGCAGAATTGGCCGCTTCAGTGGCTGCAATCCCCTTGGGTGCGCCTTCGCCAAATTTCCCACCCTCTACATCCTGATGGCGGCGTTTGGCAGCAGTGTAGCCCAATGTTGCCGCAAGTGTTGAACCGATCCCAGGAAGGGCACCAACGACCGTACCAATTACCGCAGAGCGGAAAATGGTGGGGGCGAGTTGAATACGTTCCGCCAGTGTCAGTGCGCTGTTTGTATCAGATGCTGTAATAGGTTTCATGCGGCTAGCGCGTTGATCAGATCGCAGGTCATCCAATTCCTTAAACACCGCGCCAATAATCAGTACACCCAAAACCGAGGTCGCAATTGGAAACCCCTGCGCCAAGGTTTGTGTGCCCATTGATAAACGTGGATAAAAATCCTCACCCGTTCCGACATAAACCGCCAACAACCCCAAACCTGTCGAAATCAATCCCCGTCCAACCGACCCGCCAACCACAGCCGAAATGAACGATAGGGACAGGATCAGCAGGGCGGTTTTTTCGGGCAGGTCCAAATAACGTTCCACCATAATCGCCAAGAAAGGAGCACCAATTATCAACACCAAATCCGAAAATGTATCACCAGATACAGATGAAAAATGCGCAATGCGCAGGGCGCGTTTCGCCTCGCCCCGTTTGGCCATGGGATAGCCATCCAGTGTTGTCATAAACGCATCGGGTGTCCCAGGTGTGTTGAACAGGATGGCGGGCACTGCGCCACCTACGGTCGCCCCCTTCATTACCCCGATCAGAAAGCCCAGAACAGGCAGCAGCGCATCGGTGTTGTAACCGAATGTAGAAATCAAAATGGGCAGCGAAATCGCCATCGCAACAGGCCCCGCCAACCCAGGGGTTGCACCCACCAAAATACCCAGAAAGAAACCAGAAATCACCATGACAACAGTGATCGAAATGGCCAAGCCAAATATCGAAAATGCCTCGGGCCCCTGAAAGACGGCCAAAATGCCCAACCATATGTAATCAAGCACGCTCATCACACATCCCCATTGGGCGGCAACAAAAGATCCTCAAACGGAAGATCATAGACCAATATCAAAAGCAGCGACCACAGCAGTCCAATCATGAGCGCACGACGCGACAAGCGTTCTTCGACGACCGCGATCATTCCACCAACCATGATCATTCCGCCAATCAAAAATCCGATATGTTTGATCCCAATCACGTCACGCAGCAAACGATATTCCAGATCCAGACCGGACATCGCCGCATAGGTGTTTATCAAAATCGGCCCCAAATGACGCATCACCGAGAGAGCTAGACCCATCTGTTGCAAACTTTATCTCGCCACTATAGCCGGTGTTTTTTGTTTCTTTAGGT
>CAXACF010000304.1:0-3179 GCA_963967125.1 uncultured Rhodobacterales bacterium
CACCCAATCCACATAGGATGTTCACCGTTCCCTTTTGGAAACCAACATGTTCTGCGGCCTCAGCAAAGATATAGTTCGTCAGTGGGGTCATTTCAGGCGTCTTGATCACCACGGCATTGCCTGTTGCCAGCGCCGCTGACAGCGACCGTGCGGTCATTTCCAGTGGATAGTTCCACGGGATAATCTGCGCCGACACACCAAAGGGTTCGTAATGGGTGAAATCAAAATACCCTGATCCCAGCGGGATGGAACGCCCCTCAACCGTGCTGGCCTGATTGCCGTAATATTCGAAATAAAGCGCCGCGCCATCAATTTCGATTTCGGATTCCCAAATTGGTTTGCCCTGTTCACGTGACAGCAGATAGGCCAAGCGTTCACGGTGTTCCGTCAAAAACCGTCCCATCGCCTGCACCATACGTCCCCGTTCGATCGGGCGCATATCTGTTAGGACGCCTGATAAATGCACTCGCCGCGCGGCCATAACGGCGCGATCAACGTCACCTGCATCTGCCAAGGCATGTTGTGCAATCACGTTCCCTGTTGCAGGGTCCTTTACATCAATGCGGCCTGCGCCCCCATCGACCCAAGCCCCATCAATATAGTTTTGCCAATACGGTTTAATTTCAAACATCAACGGCCTCTTTCATCCAGCGTTGTAGGGTTAGGATTGAGTGTTCAGAGTTCACACCACATTTGGGATCAACGACCAAGGGGCCCGGCACATAGCCGCGTGATTTCAAACCGCGCTGCACGCTTTCGACCAATCCGATATCTTCGGCCACAGTGGTTTCACGATCTTGGACCGCCATCTGACGCACGATTTCATTTTCTTCGCCACCAACAGAATACCAACCCCGCCAAACCACGACGTGATCTGCGTCCACTGCGCGCCAATGATAGGTGTTCAGCAAATTGCCAGGATAGACCTGAAAACTGAACATCGGCCATAGGAACCAGCTGGAATATTGGTCATTTTTGTCAAAGCCTGAATTGATGTCATAGGTCATCGCATCCATGCTGTTACATTCGGTTGTGTGACGCAGGCAATAGCCCTGTGGTTGGATGTCATAGGTTTCAGGGCGCACAACACCCGTTGAAAACGTTGGGTGGTTTAGGCTGCAGTGATAGCATTCAGAATAGTTTTCAACCGATACTTTCCAGTTACAGTTTTCTGGAATTTCCACCCATTCTAATGGGGCCAGCGTGTCCCAATGGGGAATATAGCTTTCTAATTCTGTACGCACATTTGGAAACCATTCATCCATGGGTTTTGCATCATTGTCCAAATTCACAAAGATAAAGCCCAAGAACACTTCGGTACGCACAGATGTCAGGCAGATGGAGGATTTATCAAACCCTTCGACCGCCTTGATATTCGGACCTGCGCGCAATTCCCCTGTCAATTCGTAGGTCCAGGCGTGGTAGGGGCAGACCACAACGCGGGTTTGACCCTGACCGCTGACCAATTGGTGTGCGCGGTGTTGGCAGACGTTGTAAAAGGTGCGAATTTCACCGTCGCGCCCCTTGATGCAAAACAGGCTTTCACCCGCCATATCAAAGGTGAAATAATCACCCGTTTCCTTAAGTTGACTGGCATGACCTGCAAATTGCCATGTGCGTGCCAATAATCCGTTTGTTTCCAGTTTAAAGACCTCAGGATCGGTGTAGTATTTGGCCGCAAGCGATAGCGTTGGGGTGGATGTCATGAAGGATCCTCCTCATAAAAACCATGATCGGTTCTGCGTTGATGAAAGGTTTCGACTCGGTCGACGATTTCGCCCGTTGCTACAGAAATCACAAAACTAAGCAAAGTTTCAAGCACCGCAAGCGTGCCGACAGAGGATGGGAAAAATTGGGGTGTCTCAACCGACACAATAAACCCGTGCTGTGCCGCACGGATTATGGGGCTTGCCGGGCTGTCGGATAGGGCGATCACTGTCATCCCTTGGGCAATGGCCATGTTGACGGCTTCGACCACCTCGCGGCGATAGGGGCGCATGGTCATGGCAATCAAAACATCGCGTTCATTTGCCCATGCCATATCATCAACTGCGGTTGATCCTGCCTTTGGGATTGCATGAAACCCAACCATCCCTGTTGAGGCAAGATAGGTGAAATTCTGTGCATTCGTATGATTGACGCCCACACCCATGGTATAGACATTGCGTGAATTCCAAATTGCTTTGGCTGCTGCCTCAAGTTGATCAACGCTGAGGTTTTCAAAACTGTCCTGTACATTTTTAAGCGCGGCGCCAACCATATCGGCATAGAGCCCGCCCAAATCGCCCGATTTTGCAATCTCTTGTAACCAACGCGCACGATCGCCAAGATCAACCGTACCTGCACGGATTGCATCGCGGAAGGGGGCGCGAAAATCCTCATACCCTTCAAACCCTGCCTGACGGGCCATGCGCACGACAGTATTGGGTTTCACATTCGCGGCCTCGGCAATTTCGCGCACGGTTGACACGCCCACATCCTGTGGGTTGTCCAGCACGTATCGCGCGGCCTTTTGCGCCTCTGGCGTCAACTCATCCCATTCCGCCGTCAGCCGCGCAAGCACTCCTGCGGTTGAGTCGAGTTTTAAAATTGGTACAGATGTATCATTCATAATTGACTATGGTACATTTGTGCGAATATGATGTCTAGCGAATTCGGCGAAATCAGATCAGGAATCATATCCATGTCACAAAAAGAATTTCCAACGCACGCACGTGTTGTCATCGTGGGTGGGGGCGTTATGGGCGTCGGCCTTGCCTATCATCTGGGTAAAGAAGGGTGGGGCGAAGACACCGTTTTGTTGGAAAAGGCAGAGTTAACATCGGGCTCGACTTGGCACGCAGCGGGTCAAATCACGCACTCAACCTCAAGCTTTAGCCTTGGGAAATGTGTGGATTACAATATTGATCTGTATTCTGGGGCCTTGGAAAAAGAAACGGGTCAGCCCGTGACATGGCACGGCTGTGGGTCCTTCCGCTTGGCCTACACAGAAGATGAAATGGATTGGTTGCGTCACACTTTGTCCGTAGGGCGCACATTGGGGTTCAATATCGAACTGGTTGGACCAGAGCGGATTGCCGAATTGCATCCCTATTATAATCTCGAGGGTGTCATTGGCGCGCTGCATACCCCTGCTGATGGTCACGTTGATCCCACAAACGTAACAATGGCCCTTGCCC
>CAXACF010000305.1:0-3179 GCA_963967125.1 uncultured Rhodobacterales bacterium
GGGTTTGTCCACTGGCCCGAGGCGATTGTCATGGCCATCGCAGCCACCATTGGGGGCTACGCAGGCGCGCCAATTGCCAAGGCCCTGCCCCCATCCGCCGTGCGCCTTATCGTGATCGCGGTTGGATTTGGCATGTCTGCGATTTTCTTTGCGCGTCAGTTTTTGTGAAATTCGCAACACATATACAAAATCACGCCAAGCTGGCTTGACCCGATCGTCCCACGCCGACAATAACACAAGTTGGTAAGGTAAAATTATGGGAATGCTATGTCGGTGCTACGCCAAATGGTGGCGCGCGATCCGGGGAACCCCATCGCGCGGCTACACAACTTGAACTTTTTTTCGATCTGGTCAGCGTGATTGCCCTCGCCTCGGCGACGGCTGCGTTTCACCATGCGATTTCATACGGGCACGGGCCCGATTTATTGCTGAATTTCTGCTTCATGATTGCTGCGATTTGGTGGCCGTGGGTAAACCATACGTGGTTTGCCTCCGCCTTTGATAATGATGATGCGGTCTATCGGATTTTCACAATCGTTATCATGAGTGGCTATTTACTATTTGCCGCAGGTACCACACATATTTTGGAGACCATGGATTTTACCTATGGCTTGGTCGGGTGGATTGTGATGCGGATCGGCATGGTGAGCCTGTGGTTACGCGCGGCAGCCCATTCGCCTGAATACCGCGCCCCTGCCCTGATTTATGCAATTGGGTTGATCATTGCACAGGCGCTTTGGGTGGTGATGTATTTCACAGTCACACCAGAAAGTGCGATTTTCATCCCAATCTGCATGGGTATCTTCGTAATTGAATTGTTAGTGCCTGTGGCCTCGGGCTTGGTCAAGGGGATCCCTTTTCACCGTCACCACGTGATCGAACGCTATGGCCTATTGAATATCATCGTCTTGGGCGAAGTTTTGCTGTCGATCTCTTTCATGTTTGGAGAGCTATATGATGGCCATTTTGATTGGGACTTGGTGTCTGCGGCGGTTGCGGGCATTGTCATCGTGTTCTGTATTTGGTGGCTTTATTTCATTGAACCAGATCACTTAAATTCAACACAGGCGCACCGCGTGTTTTTGTGGGGCTATGGACATATCGCGATATTCCTTGCAGGCACGTTGATTGCCGCGGGTTTGGGCGCGCATATGGATGTTTTGACCGATCACTCAAAAATTGATCTGGCATCTGCCAACGCCTATGTCGGGGCTGCAGTTGCAATCTATGTCCTCGGACTATGGGCGATACGGGATCATTGTGGCGGCTTGGCCGTCGTGGAGTTATCCTGCCAATTTCGGGCCTAACACTGATCGCGGCGGCCTATGTCGGCGCGCAACCCTGGACCATCGCGATTATCCTAATGATCACCCTTGGTTTGCGGATTAAATTACAGGAAACGCAATAAAAAATGTCGCGGGCGGCAGATAATGCCGCCCTTGTACCATTTTATGACGATTGAAGGCTTTCTGTCGTTTCAAATTGCATTATGTTCTGCACAAATTCGTAGCGATAGGACATCACATGCAAAACGATCCCTTGGTTGTTTTTACCCCGTCTGGCAAGCGCGGACATTTTCCTGTTGGAACCCCCGTTTTAACCGCCGCCCGTCAATTGGGCGTAGATTTGGATTCCGTCTGTGGCGGACGTGGGATTTGCAGCAAATGCCAAATCACGCCGTCTTATGGCGAATTTCCCAAACATGGGGTCAGTGTTAACGATGACGCCCTATCAGAATGGAACGCGGTTGAAGAACGCTATGACCAAAAACGCGGCCTAAAGGCGGGGCGCCGTTTGGGATGTCAGGCGACTGTCCAACGCGACATTGTGATTGACGTCCCACCCGAAAGCCAAGTGCATAAACAGGTGGTTCGCAAAGCCGCCAGCGCGCGCGCCATCGAAATGGACCCTGCGACAAAGCTGTATTTTGTTGAGGTTGAAGAACCCGACATGCACAAACCCACAGGCGATCTGGAACGTTTGGCCCAAGCGCTGAAGGATCAGTGGGACATTGAAAATGTCACCTGCGATTTAGGCGTTCTGACCAAATTGCAACCTCGTTTGCGCAAAGGAAATTGGCAGGCGTCGGTGGCCGTTTACCGCGATCACAAAACCGATCAGGCCCGTATTTTGGATGTCTGGTCAGGGCTTCACGAAGGTGGGCTATATGGATTGGCCATCGATTTGGGCTCAACCACGGTTGCGGCACACCTGACCGATTTGACCACGGGCGAAGTGGTTGCAAGCGCAGGTGTGATGAACCCACAAATCCGATTTGGCGAAGATTTGATGAGCCGCGTCAGCTATTCCATGATGAACCCTGGCGGGGATCGTGAGATGACAAGCGCCGTGCGCGATGCGATCAATACATTGGCCGAGGATATCGCAAAAGACGCAGGCATTGATCCCAGCCTGATTTTTGAGGTTGTCTTTGTCTGTAATCCTGTCATGCACCATTTGTTATTGGGCATTGACCCCGTTGAATTAGGTCAGGCGCCCTTTGCCTTGGCCACATCTGAATCTGTGACACTACAAGCCTATGATCTGGACCTGACCAATATTGCAAAATCTGCGCAGATCTATGTCCTTCCTTGTATCGCAGGGCACGTTGGCGCGGATGCCGCAGCGGTTGCATTGTCCGAAGAACCAGAAAAATCCGATGATTTGGTATTGATCGTGGATGTGGGAACAAACGCCGAAATCCTGTTGGGGAATACATCGCGCGTTTTGGCCTGTTCTTCCCCCACAGGTCCCGCATTTGAAGGGGCGCAAATCAGTTCGGGCCAACGCGCGGCCCCCGGTGCCATTGAACGGATCGAAATTGATCCTGTGACAAAGGAACCGCGTTTCCGCGTGATTGGCAGTGATATTTGGTCCGACGAAGAAGGGTTCGCCGAGGCAACCGCCGCATCGGGCATCACAGGGATTTGTGGGTCAGGCATTATTGAGGCGGTCGCAGAATTGCGCATCGCGGGATTGATGGATGAAAACGGTCTGATCGGATCGGCCGAGGCCACCGGCACCGCGCGCAGCATCCCAGAGGGGCGCACGCATTCCTATTTGGTCTATGACGGCACCGCAGATGGCGGCCCACGCATCACCGTGACCCAAGGCGATATTCGCGCAATTCAGCTGGCGAAATCCGCGCTTTATGCAGGCGCGCGGCTGTTGATGGATGA
>CAXACF010000306.1:0-3178 GCA_963967125.1 uncultured Rhodobacterales bacterium
CGCACGTTTCATTTGTTGGATCTCGCGTTCTAAAACATCGGCCCGCAGACGTGAGTTTAGCGTTTCAAAACGGCTTCGATCTTGGCCCAACCCGCGGGATAAGGCGGGTGCTAAACGGGGTCCGAGTGAACCTAAACGCCGTGTCTCGCTTTCAATACGGGTGCGCAAAAATGATGGGCGCAATGTGCCGACACGTTCAACCAAAAATGTTTTTCGCCGCTGCACCAGATGGCGCAGTGCGGCGGGCAACCGATCTCCCCACAAATCCAAACGTTGGCGGGGGCCGTCCAACAGGGCCTCAACCCGTGGCATGGCGCGGGAAAGATCGCGCACGCGTTGCGAACGCTGTCCCAAAGATTGGCTAAGCGCATGGGATAACCGCGCCCCCTGTTGATCCACCCAGGCCAATATTTCATGACGCACAGGGACGGCCAATTCTGCCGCCGCCGTTGGGGTTGGCGCGCGTTTGTCGGACACAAAATCAATCAAGGTTGTATCCGTTTCATGCCCCACCGCAGAAATCAACGGGATGTCAGAGGCCGCCGCAGCACGCGCCACAACCTCTTCATTAAAGCCCCACAAATCTTCAAGCGATCCACCGCCACGCGCGACGATCAGCACATCGGGGCGGGGCAATGCGCCACCTGGCGTCATTTCGTTAAAGCCCGCGATGGCACGGGCCACTTCGGGGGCGCATTTGTCACCCTGCACGGCAACAGGCCACACCAAAACACGACGTGGAAAACGATCGCGCAGGCGATGTAAAATATCACGAATAACCGCACCCGAGGGGGATGTGACAACGCCGATCACTTCGGGCAGATAGGGCAATGGCCGTTTGCGTGATGCGTCAAACAACCCTTCTGCCGCCAATGCTGCTTTGCGTTTTTCCAACATCGCCATAAGGGCACCAACACCTGCAGGTTTGATGTCATCAATCACCAACTGATATTTCGACTGACCGCCAAATGTTGTAATCCGCCCCGAGGCAACAACTTCCATCCCCTCTTCTGGTGGGACGCTAAGGCGGCTTGCCACCCCTTTCCAGATCACCGCGGATAAGACCGATTTGTCGTCCTTAAGATCCAAGTAAACATGACCCGAACGCGGAAAAGAGACGCGCCCAACCTCGCCCCTGATCCGAACGTTTGAAAATTCGCCTTCTACCACGCGCTTAATCGCGCCCGAAATTTCGGTTACTGAGAATTCGGGATCGTTTGCGCCCATGCGTGGATCATCGATCAGGTCGGACATTCTGCCTCGCTTGTACTTTGCTCATTCACAGCTTAGAACGCGCGCAACAAAAGGCCAAGTGGAGTATTACGATGAACATCCTAATTTTGGGCAGCGGCGGACGCGAACATGCATTGGCCTGGGCCGTGAAACAAAACCCAAAATGTGATACCCTATATGCCGCGCCCGGCAATGCAGGGATGGCCGCACATGCAACATGTGTGGCGCTAAACCCCGAAAACAGTGCGGATGTCCTGTCCTTTGTTCGCGAAAACGACATTTCATTCGTTATCGTTGGACCAGAGGCACCCTTGGCCATTGGGGTTGCGGATGATCTACGTGATGCAGGCGTCTTGACATTTGGCCCATCAAAAGCAGCGGCACGACTAGAAGCGTCAAAAAGCTTTACCAAAGAAATCTGTGATGCGGCGAACGCACCAACGGCCTCCTATGGTCATTTTCATGACGCAGAAAGCGCCAAGGCCTATGTGCGCGAACAGGGCGCACCCATTGTGGTTAAGGCCGATGGTTTGGCCGCAGGCAAGGGCGTGATCGTGGCCATGGATTTGGAAACAGCCCTGAGCGCGATTGATGATATGTTTTCGGGCACATTTGGTGGCGCAGGCGCCGAAGTCGTGATCGAGGAATTCATGGAGGGCGAAGAGGCGTCATATTTCATCCTATGTGATGGGAAAAACGTGCTGCCCGTTGGAACCGCCCAAGACCACAAACGCGTCGGCGAAGGCGACACAGGCCCTAACACAGGCGGCATGGGCGCCTATTCACCTGCACCCGTTTTGACGGATGAAATTGCAGAACGGGCATTGAACGAAATCGTGCGCCCAACCGTTGCCGAAATGGAACGCCGCGGAACACCTTATCAAGGTGTGCTATACGCTGGTTTGATGATCAAAGACGGCCAACCCCGCTTGGTTGAATACAACGTCCGATTTGGGGATCCAGAATGTCAGGTGCTGATGATGCGCCTTGGTGCACAGGCGCTTGATCTGATGCTGGCCACGGCCGAGGGGCGATTGGACACGGCCAAGGTAAACTGGGCGAATGATCACGCGATGACCGTCGTCATGGCCGCAAACGGTTATCCGGGATCCTATGAAAAGGGGGATGTTATTGGGGGCCTAGAAACCTTGGCGGATGATAGTTTCCACAAATGTTTCCATGCAGGCACAAAGGCCGATGGCGACGATACATTGGCCAATGGCGGGCGTGTCCTGAACATCACCGCACGTGGTGATACGCTGAAAGAGGCGCAGGAACGCGCCTATTCAGAATTGGATAAGGTCGATTGGGACGGTGGATTTTACCGGCGCGACATTGGTTGGCGCGCCCTGTAAAGATCACCCAGCTTAATTTCTTAGATTTGCTTTTCTGGCATTGTGACGCGCAAACCGTCTAGGTCATCTGTGACACGGATTTGGCAAGTTAGGCGTGAACGTTCTGCATCTGGTTCAAACGCGAAATCAAGCATGTCTTCTTCCATGTCTTGCTTGGCAGGGATTTTTGCAACCCAATCTGCGTCCACATACACATGACATGTTGAACATGCGCATGCACCACCACAATCTGCATCAATACCAGGGATATTATTGTCGCGTGCGCCTTCCATCACAGTTAGACCATTGGCAACCTCAACAACATGCTCGGTTCCGTTGTGCTCGACGTAGGTGATTTTCGCCATTTTCTCGTTCTCCGATTCCTAAGTTTCTTGCTATTTAGTGCCACTCAATCCCTGATGCTAGAGTGATTTGCGACCTTTTATTACCTGATTGATCAGTTTTTCCTTGAAACCCGACGTGAAAGAACGTTCTAAACAAGGCGCCTTGGCATTTTGGAACATGGTGAATGAAGCAACTTTTGATCATAGGAACGCTGTGCATCACAGGGTTATCCGCGTGCAACACTACCGCTGTGGATGAAATTGCCC
>CAXACF010000307.1:0-3162 GCA_963967125.1 uncultured Rhodobacterales bacterium
CACTTGAGCAAGAACTATTCAAAAAGTTAACCAATAGTTAACCAGACACTAAACCACAAAAGGCACGATAAAAAATTTATTACTATCATCAGTAGGTTAATGGCGCACCCATGAGGATTCGAACCTCAGACCTCTGCCTTCGGAGGGCAGCGCTCTATCCAGCTGAGCTATGGGTGCCTAGGCGCTCTATATCGTGATCCCCGCGCCCTGACAATGCGTAAATCACCCCAAAAGATCATGCGCCAGATGAAGCGCATCGACAAAGGTGTCGACTTCGTCTGTGGTGTTATACATCGCAAATGACGCGCGGCAGGTTGCACTAACGCCCATGTGTTCCATCAAGGGGCCTGCACAATGATGCCCCGCGCGTACTGCAACACCCCGTTTATCAAGGATTGTCGAGATATCATGCGGGTGCCCTGCCCCGTCCAAGGTAAAGCTAAAAATTGCAGCCTTGTCCGCTGTGCGGCCCTGTTGGTGCAAGAAATTCAACTGATCCAGTTTGGAACGCGCATAATCGCGCAATCCCGACTCGTGGGCGGCGATGTTCTCCATCCCGATCGACATCATGTATTCCAGCGCCACGCCCAAACCGATTGTCTGAACAATGCCGGGTGTGCCCGCCTCAAACTTCATGGGAGGATCGTTATAGGTCACGGTATCCTTGCGTACCTCGCGGATCATGTCACCGCCGCCGATAAAGGGTTGCATTTCCTGCTGGCGGCTCGCCTTGATATAGATCGCGCCTGATCCTGATGGACCATAAAGTTTATGGCCTGTTACCGCGTAAAAATCACATCCGATGTCGGAAATATTCACGGGTTCATGGACGGCGGCCTGTGATCCATCCACCAAAACGGGCACGCCACGTTCCTGCGCTGCGGCACAGATGGATTTCACATCAACCCGCGTTCCCAATACGTTTGACATATGCGTAACAGCGATCAGTTTTGTTTTGTCACTGATCGCGTCAATCACGGCCTGCGGGCACAAATACCCTGTTTCATCTACATCCACCCATTTCAGGACGACGCCCTGACGTTCGCGCAGAAAATGCCAAGGCACGATATTGGCGTGGTGTTCCATGACGGATAGGATGATTTCATCACCCGCCTGCAGGCGCGGCATGGCCCATCCATAGGCGACCGTGTTGATGCCCATGGTTGACCCTGTGTTCAACACAATCTCATTTGTGTCACGCACGCCTAAAAAATGTGAGATCACCTCACGCACAGATTCATATTTTTCGGTGGCAAGGTTACTTAGGTAATGCAAACCCCGATGCACATTTGCGTATTCGTGTGCATAAGCATGCTCAATCGCATCAATCACCACCTTTGGTTTTTGTGCCGAAGCGCCATTGTCCAGATAAACCAGTGGTTTTCCGTTCACTTCACGCGATAGAATTGGAAAATCACTGCGTACTTTATTCACGTCAAACATTACATCGCCCCCGCGAACATAATTGCCACAAACCCAACAGAAACACCTGCGACGGTGCTGCCTAATACAATTGTCACAATGGATTTTAGTGCGCTTTCAAACCCATGCGCACGATCCACCATCGCAACGAAAATCCAAAGCGTCAAAACAAAGATCACTAGGGATATCAAACCACTTAGCGCGATTGAAACAAATGACAGCAGCGTTGAGAGCATTTGAAACACAAATTGCATCCACTGCAGCCAGGACATGACAATCAACAAGGCGTTGAAATCCCCCTGCCCGCCAAACATGCGTCCAATCCGAGAAGACGCAAAGGCGCTGACCAAGGTCATGACGAATATCATGATCGCAACGGGCAATGGCCCCATGACAAGGCCTGGCCCCACAACAATCACAAATGGATTATCGCCATTCATGGACACATTGGACACAAATAGGGAAATAACACTTAGGCACACCGAAACCGCGAAAAGCGAGATGATTTGAGGCCGCAACAACCCCAATCCCAACAAGTGTTCGGCGACTGATTTCGGATCACGCGGCGTGTCCAATGTCAGGCGTGTTAGATCAATCATGTGATTTCCCTAATTTAGAAATGGCCTTAAACCCTGATGTCACAAACCACACAATGATCGCAAACCAAATAAAGCCTACGATATTTTGTGCTGCACCTTCCCCGATAAACCCACGCACCAATCCGTGCAGGAACATAAATGGGAGGGACGCAAAAAAGGACCAGAACAGCACAATGCGCACCTGATCCATACGTGCACGCCCCATCAGGACACGCTGAATACCCCACAACATCATCGCCAGCACATAGAACACCAATGGCATGATAAAGATCCACGCCAAGAGCGCACCACCCATCAAATCGGTCACATCCTTGGATTCCAAATGCGCCTGACGCGCAAGTGCGGGCCATGAGGAGACGAATGTACCAACACAGCCCCCCATCAAGATGGCCAAAGAACGGCTTTCTGACACCACACCGTCCAACAGACCTGCAAAGACTTGCTGGGGTTTGCGATAGGTTTTGATGATATCCTGAACGATCGACATTACGGACGGTGACGCTCTAACCAGCCTTCAAGCTTTTCAACGATCAAATCAGACAGCGTATCGCTTTCTATTTCATCAACCGCCTCAGCCAAAAACGCGAGGGTCAGCAAATCTGTCGCCTGATCCTTGGGAACACCTCGTGAACGCAGATAAAACAGCGCATCTTCGTCAATGGCCCCCGATGTAGAACCGTGTGAACAAGCAACGTCATCGGCATAGATTTCCAATTCAGGCTTGGCCAAAAACTGACTATCGTCATCCAATAACAAGGATTGGCTGATCTGATAGCCATCAGTTTTTTGTGCATCTGGTTTTACTAGGATTTTTCCCTGAAACACCCCTGTTGCCCCATTGCGCAGCACCTTTTTGAACACCTGACGGCTTTCACAACCGACCGCATCATGGGTGATGAACACTGTGTCATCGTGATGGAAATCCCCATCCCCAACGGATGCCCCCGCAACATGGGCTGTGGCATCATCACCGTTCAGACGCAAAACGCATTCATTTCGCGTTAGTGCGCCATTTGCCGTGAGCGTAAAGGATTTGAAAACGCTTTTGGTTCCCAAATCGGCAAAAATATGTGTTACCGCACGGCATTCATGGTCGCGCCCTTGGGTGCGCACATGGTGGAATGCGGCGCGATCTGCGACG
>CAXACF010000308.1:0-3153 GCA_963967125.1 uncultured Rhodobacterales bacterium
TTGCGGATTATCAGATCGTCGATAGCCAAGGCGCCACCGAAGGCACCGTGAAAAATGAAACGGCCGAGGCGATTGCCGATATCACATCCTCGGGCGAAACGCTGCGGGCCAATCACCTGAAAATCCTAAGCGATGGTTTGATCCTAAAATCCCAAGCCTGCCTTCTGCGCGCACGCGATGCGGATCTGTCAGTAGACGAACGTCGTGATCTGGCGGATTTGATGGGCAAACTGGGGTCCTAATTCGACCGTAGTCGATGACTGACAGCAGGTTCGCCATTAACACAGCGTTAACTTTCGCACCGACGTGATACCGACGTTATACCGACGCGTTACAGCACACCGATTTCGGCCAGTTTTCCCGCCAATTCGGGGGGCAATGGATCTTCTGATGCGCGGGATTTGCTAAGGTCCAGTGGTGCATCTTCGGCCTTTAAATAGCGCCATCCTTGGAACGGGCGGCGGGGCACTTGGGTGGTTAGGATCAGTTCAGGATCAAGCACGATTGCGCAGCGGCGAATGCCGTCCCCACCGATGACTTCGTCAAGGCGTAAAATGCGTTGGCGACATTGGATAAATCGTTTGATCACCCAATAGATTGACCCGCCATCCAGGAGTTGTTTTTCCTGTTTCGGCCACATCCGCGTGATATGGCGTGGCAACCCATCTGGCCCCTGTGCAGGGGCGCTTGCCTGCCATGCACGTAGGCCTTCGATTCCCTCGCTCCCGACGCTGAGCTTCACAAGATGTAGTTGTTTTGTAATATCTAATCCCAATTTGTGGTGTAGAATAGCGATAATTCTGGGTTTGGCAAGTTGACCTTGGATGGTGTAAGCTCTAGTCTATCTAACCCGATCACGTAAAAAATCACGCCAGCTGGAGTACCAGAGTATGACACGTTTTGCAGCCCCAATCGCCGAACAAATCTGGGATATGAAGTATCGTTTTAAAGAAGCGGATGGAACGCCCCTTGATGGCACTGTTGAAGATACGTGGCGTCGGATTGCCCGTGCCTTGGCCGTGGTTGAAAAGGATGCGGATCACTGGGAAAACGAATTTTATGGGGCACTTGAGGATTTCAAATTCTTGCCAGCGGGTCGGATCACGGCTGGCGCCGGGACCGCACGCAAGGTGACATTGTTCAACTGCTTTGTCATGGGCACGATCCCCGACAGTATGGGTGGCATTTTTGACATGCTGAAAGAGGCCGCATTAACCATGCAGCAAGGCGGCGGAATTGGCTATGATTTCAGTACGATACGCCCCAAAGGTGCCTTGGTCACGGGGGTTGCGGCAGATGCATCTGGGCCATTGTCGTTCATGGATGTTTGGGACAGTATGTGCCGCACAATCATGTCCGCGGGATCACGTCGCGGTGCGATGATGGCAACCATGCGGTGTGATCATCCCGATATTGAGGATTTTATAACCGCCAAATCTGATGCCGCGCGTCTGCGGATGTTTAATGTGTCGGTTTTGGTGACAGATCCATTTATGGAAGCCGTTAAGGCCAACGGATCCTGGGATTTGGTTTTTGACGGTAAGGTGTATCAAACGGTTAAAGCGCGGGATTTGTGGAATAAAATCATGCGGTCCACCTATGATTACGCGGAACCGGGTGTGATTTTCATTGATCGCATTAATAAGGCCAATAACCTGGGATATTGCGAAACAATCGCGGCCACAAACCCCTGTGGAGAGCAGCCATTGCCACCCTATGGCGCCTGTTTGTTGGGATCCATCAACTTGGCCCGTTTGGTTAAGGACCCGTTTGAGGCGGACGCGGATTTGGACATTGATGGATTGAGCACACTGGTCGCCACGGCCGTACGTATGATGGACAATGTGGTGGATGCATCGGAATTTCCGCTGCAACAACAAGCACAAGAAGCACAAGCCAAACGCCGCATTGGTTTGGGAGTAACGGGGTTGGCAGATGCGCTGTTGATGACGGGTTTGCGGTATGGGTCAGACGAGGCGGC
Organism: uncultured Rhodobacterales bacterium; assembly: GCA_963967125.1. GTDB lineage: Bacteria > Pseudomonadota > Alphaproteobacteria > Rhodobacterales > Rhodobacteraceae > HIMB11. Next base: position 1,982 of record CAXACF010000308.1, read on the forward strand.
GCGGCAAACCGACCGCTGGTTGCACGCCATCGCGCGCGCCGCATATCTGGCGTCGGTTGAACTTGCCAAGGAGAAGGGCGCCTTTCCACTGTTCGACGCAGATCCGTTTTTGTCCTCTGATGCCATGATGCAAATGGATGAAGACGTGCGCGATCAAATCCGTGCGCACGGCATCCGCAACGCACTCCTCACCTCAATCGCGCCAACTGGGACCATTAGCCTTTATGCAGGGAATGTAAGTTCGGGGATCGAACCCGTTTTTGCCTATGCCTATACACGCAAAGTGCTGCAAAAGGACGGAACCCGTACCGAAGAGGAAGTCGTTGATTACGCAGTGCAAATGTGGCGTGATAAATATGGCGATGCAGACCTGCCTGATTATTTCGTAAACGCACAAACGCTTGCGCCATTGGATCACGTGAAAATGCAGGCTGCCGCGCAAAAGTGGATCGACAGTTCGATTTCAAAAACCATCAATTGCCCCGAAGATATCAGTTTCGATGATTTTCAGGACGTTTACATGCAGGCCTATGAAACGGGATGTAAGGGCTGTACCACCTATCGCCCGAATGATGTGACGGGATCAGTCCTCAGCGTTTCGGAAAGCAGTGAAGCTACGCCCGAGGCGGATCAGGGTGCAGATGTGATTTATATGGCCGAACCACTGGATCGGCCCCAAGCGTTAGAGGGCAACACGTATAAACTCAAATGGCCAGATAGCGAACATGCGATTTATGTCACCGTTAATGACGTCATTATCAACGATCACCGTCGTCCGTTTGAGGTGTTCATCAATTCCAAAAATATGGAACATTTCGCGTGGACCGTGGCTCTGACACGAATGATTTCTGCGGTATTCCGCCGCGGTGGTGATGTCAGTTTCGTGGTTGAGGAATTGAAGGCCGTCTTTGATCCACGCGGTGGGGCCTGGGTGCAGGGCAAATACATTCCGTCAATCTTGGCGGCAATCGGTGGCGTGCTGGAACAGCACATGATCGCCATCGGGTTTTTGGAAGGCGAAGGGATGGGGTTAAAAGAAGACCCCAAAGCCGGTCAGCAAGTTGTGAACCTGAATGAAAACCGTGGCAAAGCCTGCCCCAGTTGTGGTCAGTTTGACATGCAAATGGTCGAAGGCTGCATGACCTGTCGCAGTTGTGGTCATTCAAAGTGTG
>CAXACF010000309.1:0-3144 GCA_963967125.1 uncultured Rhodobacterales bacterium
AAACAAATTCCCGACCTTCCCTGCCCTGTTGTTTGCGCTGTGAATGGGGTTGCGGCTGGGGCTGGGGCAAACCTTACACTGGCCTGTGACATCGTTTTGGCGGCAAAAAGTGCGAAATTCATCCAATCCTTTGCCAAGGTTGGATTGATCCCCGACACAGGGGGCAGTTGGCATCTGCCCCACCTGATTGGCGAGGCGCGCGCCAAAGGATTGGCCATGACCGCCGAGCCCCTAAGCGCGCAAAAGGCCGAAGAGTGGGGCATGATTTGGAAATCCGTTGAAGATGCAGATTTGATGCAGGTTGCCCGCGATATGACAGCGGGATTTGCCAAGGGGCCGACACTGGGCCTTGCCCTGACCAAAGAGGCGATCCAAACATCATGGGACAGTGATCTATTGACCCACATCGACAAAGAGGCCGACTACATGAAACGCTGCGGGGAAAGCGCGGATTACGCCGAAGGTGTCAGCGCCTTTTTGCAAAAACGTGCAGCCGAATTCAAAGGACGCTGATCATGACGCCAAAAGAACGCGCCGAAAAATCCGCTGCAGCCATGTGGGACAATGACAAAGCGTCCAAATGGGTTGGCATGGCCATCACAAATGTGGACGAAGGTATCGCCACCCTAGAATTGCAAGTGCAGGACCATCATTGCAATGGCCATGGCATCTGTCACGGCGGGGTGATTTTCACCCTTGCTGACAGCGCGTTTGCTTTTGCCTGCAACAGCCGCAATCAGGCCACCGTCGCACAGCACAACACCATCAGCTATATCGCGCCGGGCCAATTGGGTGACACCCTGCGTGCAGATGCGCGTGAAGTATCGCTAAGCGGGCGCAGTGGGATTTATGACGTTACAGTCACCAATCAGAACAACACAACAATTGCCGAATTCCGCGGGATGAGCCGCGCGATCAAAGGTCAATTGTTTCAAGAATAAGCACAGGGAACAGAACACATGAAGGATTTAACACCAGCCAAGTCAGACCTTGATCCAATCGAAATCGCATCTATTGACGAAATTCGCGCATTGCAATTGGACCGTTTGAAATGGTCCCTACGTCATGCCTATGACAATGTTGCGATGTATCGTGAACGCTTTGATGCGGCAGGTGTGCATCCTGATGATGTGAATGATCTGTCTGATTTGGCGAAATTCCCGTTTACCTACAAAAACGATCTGCGCGATCATTACCCCTTTGGCATGTTTGCGGTCCCTGACGAAAAAATCATTCGTGTGCATGCCTCCTCTGGGACAACGGGCAAACCCACGGTCGTTGGATATACGAAACACGACATTGATGTCTGGGCCGATCTGGTAGCGCGATCCTTGCGGGCATCTGGGGTGCGCGCGGGCGATCTGGTGCATTGTGCCTATGGGTATGGGTTGTTCACAGGTGGCCTTGGGGCGCATTACGGCATCGAACGTTTGGGCGCGCGTGTGGTTCCGATGGGCGGGGGCCAGACGGAAAAACAAATCACCCTGATTGAGGATTTCAAACCCAAGGCGATCATGGTGACCCCATCCTATATGTTGAATATCCTTGAGGCCTATCGCGCCGCGGGGTTGGATCCGCGGGCGTCATCCCTGCAGGTGGGTATATTCGGTGCCGAACCATGGACCAATTCCATGCGCGAAGAAATTGAACAAGCCTTTGATATGCATGCGGTCGATATCTATGGCCTGTCCGAGGTAATGGGCCCAGGTGTCGCCAATGAATGTGTGGAAACCAAAGATGGCCTACACCTGTGGGAGGATCATTTTTATCCTGAAATCATTGACCCCGAGACGGGCGAGGTTTTGCCCGACGGATCCGAAGGGGAATTGGTGTTCACATCCCTCACCAAAGAGGGCATGCCCATGATCCGCTATCGCACCCGTGATCTGACACGCCTATTGCCTGGAACCGCGCGGACCATGCGTCGCATCGAAAAAATCACTGGGCGTTCGGACGATATGATCATCCTGCGCGGTGTGAATGTGTTCCCCACGCAGATCGAGGAACAGGTCATGGCCACCACTGGTTTGGCCCCCTATTATCAAATCGAGTTGGTGAAAGAGGGGCGCATGGACGCCATGCATGTCCATGTCGAAGCCCTGCCCGATGCCGCGACAGAGGCAGAACGTGCCGAGGCCGCGTCAACACTTAACAAGCGGATCAAGGATATTGTGGGCGTATCAACCAAGATCACAGTGGGCGATCCAGGCACGGTTGAACGATCACAGGGCAAAGCCCGCCGCGTCATAGACAATCGTTAAAACCATGGTCCGCACAATTGCCAAAGATTATGACGCCAAACGCGACAAAATCCTAACAGCTGCTGCTGGGGTGTTTGCCCAGCGCGGCGTTGCAGGCGCGTCCATGGCCGAGGTCGCCAAAGCCTGCGGCATATCAAAGGGGAACATCTATCATTATTATGATAGCAAACTGGCGATTTTGTTTGATATCTTGGACAGTTATCTGTGCCGTTTGCGCGATCGCATCATTGCGGTGCAGCTGGATGCCAATAATGTCCAAACCTCGCTTGAAACACTGTGCTTTGAAATTCTAGACGCCTATCAGGGCATGGATCATGAACATAAAATCCAGACCGAAGGCATTCCCCTGTTGCCAGAGGATCAGCAAGCCACACTTAAGGGATATCAACGCAATATGGTGCGCCACATAGAAGCGTTTTTGATCGTGTCGAATAAAGATTTACAAACTCACAGTGAAACCCGCCGCGCGGCGGCCATGTCCGTTTTTGGGATGCTGAATTGGTTTTACATGTGGAACACACGACAAGATGCCAAGGGACGCGCAGCCTATGCAAAAACCGTGGCGCAAATGACGATGGGTGGCGTGCGTAATATACTGCGATCTTGATCCCATGTCCCTAGCGTTGAAAACAAGCTGATCTCGCGTGGCGCAAATGATTCGCTACAGAGGTTTTAAGTCTATCAACCTTGTGCATTGTTTTTAATGCACAAAAATGCGATTGATTTCATTGTGCGTTATAAAGTTTCAGAATGAAACGTGCTCAGATTCAGCTCACTTCCAATCGATAGATTGGCAAGCGCCGACCTCCCCCATGGGAGGCGCTATCGCGCCACCCGAGGTCGGCTGGGAAAGATGAAAAATCGTTGGTTTTATTTCAAGCTA
>CAXACF010000310.1:0-3137 GCA_963967125.1 uncultured Rhodobacterales bacterium
TCGCAGAATACCACGCGACACGTGAAAAGTGCGTAATAATGGATTTGTCGCCCCTTCGAAAATTCGAAGTAACTGGGCCTGATGCTGAAGCATTATGCCAGTATATATTCACGCGAAATATTAAGTCTTTGCCGATCGGTGGTGTGGTTTACACAGCGATGTGTTACGAGCATGGCGGCATGATCGACGATGGCACAGTATTCAGGCTGGGCAAGGATAATTTCCGCTGGATCGGAGGTAACGATTATGGCGGGGAATGGATGCGCGAGCAGGCCGAAAAATTAGGTTTACGTGTTCTAGTGCGGTCATCCACTGACCAATTGCATAACGTAGCAGTGCAGGGGCCAGAAAGTCGTGACTTACTACGCAAGCTGGTTTGGACAGCGCCACACAACCCCGAATTTGATCAATTAGAATGGTTCCGCTTCACTCCTGCACGCCTCCACAATGCAACTGGAGCACCTTTCGTGGTGTCACGCACTGGCTACACGGGTGAGCTTGGCTACGAAGTAATGTGTCATCCAAAAGATTGTAAAGAGATCTTCGATGCAATTTGGGAGGTAGGCAAGGATCACAGTCTAACACCAATGGGTTTAGAAGCACTCGACATGGTAAGAATTGAAGCTGGTCTCATATTTGCGGGATATGATTTTTCGGATCAAACGGATCCATTTGAAGCTGGTATTGGTTTCACCTGCCCGTTGAAGTCCAAAACCGACGACTTTATCGGTCGTGACGCGCTTATCCGTCGCAAAGAAAACCCCATGCGCAAGCTTGTCGGGTTGGATATCGACAGTTCCGTTGATGTGGCACATGGCGATTGTGTTCATATCGGACGTGCACAAATTGGTGAAGTCTGCTCATCAATGCGGTCTCCTTTGCTGGGTAAGAATATTGCAATGGCGCGGATTGACGTTACCCATGCCGCGGCTGGAACATCTGTTGAAATCGGCAAGCTAGATGGGCACCAAAAACGCCTACCTGCTACAGTTCGCGCTGACTTGGCTGCCTATGATCCAACCAAGTCCAAACCGCGCACACCATGACCATGGTTATAGATACGACCCCAAGATAGGCACCCGCTATCAGATTGCATCATAAGCTGTGGAAATAAATTCACGCGAAAGCACATTTTGAACAGGAGAAATAAATGCGCGTTTTCACAATTTTTGTAAGCATGCTGATTTGTTCAATAAGTTCTGCAACAGCAGAGGCGGTTAAGCTGAGCGGAGATGAAATCAGAGAACTCGTCTTGGGGAATACGGCGTTTGGGCGATTGGATGGAGAAAAGTATCATCAATGGTTTGGCCCAGATAATGTCACAATACGAACGACAGAGGGGGCAACCACCGTGCGTGGGGAGTGGCGCGTAGATGACAGTTTAGAAGAGTTGCAAACCCTTTGGGTGGGAGAATAGATGTGGACAGGATGGTTCATCATGGAATTCGTGAACACTTACTATTGGGTAAGTAAGGTCACACCCCCTACCCCCTTTCAAGTCCTAAAGGGGGTAATTAAGTAGATAGGTCAGCTTGTCATAGTGACCAAATCTAATGCTTGTGATGTAAAATTTACTGCTAATAGGCCCAATTGAACGGACCTATTAGGATCTGAATGGTCGCGGGTTTTCAACTACGTTTCAGCCCCTAGAGCCTCATCAGTTCTGCAAATAAACTTCCAAACTATCATCCATGGCATCTTTCCACGGTGTGTGGTGTTTGGGTGCCATCGTTCCAGTCATAACTGACTTATATCCATTGTCACGGAACGTCATAATACCCTGTTTTTTATGTCCTTTCCATTCTTTAAAGGCCATACATGCGCCCTCGACGTCAAAAGACGGGTAATCCGTTTCAGCAACAAGTTCTTTTATATAATCTCCCTGGTACCAAATTGCGTCGTAATCGGTTTCACCAGCATCCTCACGCTTTTCCCGATCTGCAATATCTGCGTTCATTGCAGCTTCATCTGGGATGCTAATTTTTCCCATTATGACATCCCGAGCCCACCATGCCTGTGCATCAAACATATTAAAGGTGAACCACTGATCCTGCATTCCAATATAGAACAAATCCGGATTTGGCGCGAATGCGACCCCTTTATACAGCATTGCGGTCGCAAGGCGGTTCGCCGTTCGCAAGGTCAGATCATCCGACATAAACGGGAATGCGTGCTGATAGCCAGTACACAAAATGATCGCATCCACATCACGTGACGTGCCATCCTTGAAGTACGCGGTTTTGCCATCCATTTTGGTCAATAGCGGCACTTCTACCCAGTTATCTGGCCAATCATACCCCATCGCCGCGGTGCGATGAGATACCGTAATCGAATTAGCACCGTATTTCCAACACTGAGAGCCAATGTCTTCTGCTGAATAAGATGTCCCAATTATCAGAATATCTTGGCCTTTAAACTCAACAGCGTCTCTGAAATCATGCGCATGAAGTATACGGCCTGGAAATTTTTCAAATCCGTCGAATTGCGGTGCGTTGGGCGTACTGAAGTGGCCAGTACAGCAAATAACGTGATCGAATTCTTCTGTCGTCATAGTATCCGATGGAAGATCACGAACAGTGACATGAAACTTTCCATTTTCGTAAGAGACATTCTTAACCGCTGTCTCAAATTTAATCCATTCACGAACGCCCGCCTTCTCAACACGGCCCTTGATATAATCAAACAAAACTGCACGCGGTGGATAAGAAGCAATTTGTTTGCCGAAATGCTCTTCGAAGGAATAATCGGCAAATTCTAAACCTTCTTTCGGTCCATTCGACCAGAGATAGCGATACATAGACCCATGAACAGGTTCACCATATTGATCCAAACCCGTACGCCAAGTGTAATTCCAGAGCCCTCCCCAATCTGATTGCTTTTCATAACAAACAATCTCAGGGATATCATCGCCGTTTGCTTTTGCCGATTGAAACGCCCTTAATTGAGCAAGGCCAGATGGCCCAGCACCTAGAATTGCCACTCTTTTTGTCATTACACGCCCTTTTTTTGCTTTTTGATTTTAAGTGTAGAAAATCAAGTGCATTCCCACAAGTCAACTATTATTACCGTTAGGAAATATGAAAACTATATGTTTTATTCAGAATCACTTAAAAATTTCTCTTCAGGGATTCTCGACT
>CAXACF010000311.1:0-3131 GCA_963967125.1 uncultured Rhodobacterales bacterium
AGAAGTACCACTCAGGAACAATATGCGCAGGTGTCGCAAGCGGGTTCGCCTCTATGTAGTTGTCTGGGTGACCCAAGTAGTTTGGCATAAAGCCAACGATTGCGAAGAATACTGCCAAAATTATGGCCAGTGCAAACAAATCTTTGATCACGTAATATGGCCAGAATGGAACTGTGTCTTTCTTCGCTTCTTCTTTTGAGCCACGACGGACTTCAACACCTGTTGGGTTGTTGTTTCCAGTGGTGTGGAACGCCCAAATATGCACCATGACCAAACCTGCAATCAAGAATGGGAATAGGTAGTGCAAGGAGAAGAAGCGGTTCAATGTCGCGTTATCAACAGCCGGTCCGCCCAACAATAATGTCTGGATCGCGTCACCCACGAATGGGATCGCACCAAATAGACCTGTGATAACTGTCGCGCCCCAGAAGGACATCTGACCCCATGGTAGTACGTAGCCCATAAACGCTGTACCCATCATCAACAGATAGATTAGCATGCCGATGATCCACGTGATTTCGCGTGGCGCCTTATATGAGCCGTAGTACAAACCGCGGAAAATGTGGGCGTAAACCGCTATAAAGAACAAGGATGCGCCGTTCATGTGCAAATAGCGGATCATGTGACCGCCGTTCACATTGCGCATGATGTGTTCAACAGATGCGAACGCGTTATCAACATGTGGTGTGTAGTGCATCGCCAAAACGATACCTGTCACAATCTGCAGCCCTAAACAAAATGTCAGGACGATGCCCCAGATCCACATCCAATTCAAATTTTTTGGAGTAGGAATGGTTAATGTGTCGTACAAAAGGCCAGCAATTGGCAAGCGTGAATGTACCGCTTTTGCAAAGTTACCCTTTGGTTCGTATTGGTCGTGAGGAATTCCACCCATGGTAAGTTCTCCGTTAACCTAGTTTAATTGTTGTTCCGTCGACAAACTCTGCGACAGGTACTGGCAAGTTCGTCGGTGCCGGACCTTTGCGGATCCGACCAGATGTATCGTAGTGTGAGCCGTGACATGGGCAGAACCACCCATTAAAGTCACCAGCGCCGTCACCCAAAGGCACACAGCCAAGGTGCGTACACACACCCATCATGACCAACCATTCGCCTGCTTCGTCCAAGCTGCGGTTCTCATCAGATGCATCAGAGCCTGGAACGTTTTCGTTACGTGAATCAGCATCGGCCAAATCGCCCAAGGCAACCTGACGTGCTTCTGTGATTTCTTCTTCCGTGCGACGACGAATAAACACAGGCTTACCCAACCATTTAACAGTCAGCTGCGTACCCGGCTCGACGTCGGCCACATCAACACGGATCGACGCCAAGGCGCGGACATCCGCTGAAGGATTCATTTGATTAACAAGCGGCCATACTGCGGCTCCTGTTACAACGGCACCGGCACCAGCTGTCGCGTAGTAAATAAAATCGCGGCGTGTGCCTTCGTGATCGTCTGCGTGTGACACGAGGTAAACTCCATTGTTTGGTTAGTCGTTCGACCATACCGGTTGCGTTCGCAAAATCGCGAAAAGTACTTTGCTGCGTTTTAGCGAGGAATTTTGGGAAGTCCAGTGTACATTTGTATTCGCCTGTTTTTCGCGCTATCGTGTCGCACGAAAAGGCGCATTTTGACTATGTTTGGCATGCGGACACCTAAATAAATGGCAAAGAGTGATTCTATTTCGCAAAGGGTGCCGCAGACCCCCAAAGTTCACGTATCCTCTGATCGCGCCCGCACGCGTTCCGATATAAATGATAAACCTCCGATTGCTTGCGATACCCAAAACGCGTCAGCACACGCGTATCCAACTTGTAGTAATCTTGGTGATAATCCTCGGCCAAATAGTATACAGTTCGCTCCAACACAGGGGTTACAATATTCTGGCCCAAATCTGCCTCGGCCTGTTTGATCGCCTTTTTTGCGGCGCTCCGCTGGGCAGAGGTTGCGAAAATCGCTGTGCGATAGCTGTCACCCCGATCACAGAACTGCCCTCCATCATCGGTTGGATCAACACTTCGCAAAAATGCTCGCAGCAAAGTTTCAACTGAAACAACAGCGGGATCAAATGAAATCTCAACCGCCTCATAATGGCCCGTGCCGCCCCGAGTTACCTCTTTGTATGTTGGGTTCTTGGTTTTGCCGCCTGTGTAACCAGAGGTCACTTCAATAACACCATCAACCTTTTCAAAATCGGCCTCAACACACCAAAAACATCCCCCCGCAACAATCAGGGTGTCCGTGGCGGCCTGCGCCATCTTGGCGCCAAAGGTGGCAAGGATGACTGACGTGGCAATCGTCAGGGCGTGGGTTTTACACATTTTCATTTTGGCAAACATTGCGAGTGTCCTTTTGGAAATGAGGATGCCATTAGTTTAGACCACTTGCACAAAAAGTAAGCCCCCCTCACAACAAGGTGAAGGCGCGAGAGCGTAATTTTGATACTGCTTGCACTCAGATTCCGTCCCATCTACGATAAGAAAAAGTATAAAAATGAGGGTTATCGTGGCACCATCTCTTTTCGAGCTGCAGCCAAATACGTCTGTTGGAATTGATGGAGATACGCATGTGTTTCCAGTCAACCGCGTGTTTTGCGTTGGGCGCAACTATGCAGAACACGCAGCCGAAATGGGGAACACGGTTGATCGAACTGCCCCCTTTTATTTCACAAAATCCCCACATTCCGTCAGTCACGGGCATCCGCAAATAAAATATCCAACTGGTACGCAGAATTATCATCACGAGGTTGAGTTCGTGGTGTTTATTGGAAAGGCTGGGCACAATATCACCGCGGACGCCACGATGGATCACGTTTTTGGGTACGCCTGTGGATTGGATATGACACGCCGTGATCTGCAGACCGTTGCCAAGGAAAAGCGCCGCCCGTGGGATTTGGCAAAGGATGTTGAACAATCTGCGGTCATCGGCACCATTACACTCAAGGGCAATTTTGGTAACATCGGCCCACAGAAAATTGAACTGTACGTGAATGATAAACCGGTTCAAAGCGCGCATTTGTCGGACATGATCCATTCGGTTCCAGACATCATTTGCGATCTGAGTAAATATTATACCCTGCAAGCTGGCGACGTGATCATGACGGGAACACCCGCAGGCGTCGGACCTGTCG
>CAXACF010000312.1:0-3104 GCA_963967125.1 uncultured Rhodobacterales bacterium
CCCCTACCAAATTGCACGCGTACGTTTCACCTTTGCCCCTGCGGTTCAATTAATCGACAGCGCCTATCCCATTTATGACATCTGGAACAAGGCGCATGATCCGAAGTATGAAATCACACATCAGGGGCAATCTGTCGTCATCCTGCGACCAGAGTTTGATCCGTTTCCCCACCTACTTAGCCATCCGGAAAATTTGTTTTTACGTCTGATGATGGATCAATCCAACCTTGGCGATGCAGCCGAGCATGCAAGTCAACACGATCCAAACTTTGATCTGAGCCAGATTTTACAAGCACTGCTAATACAAAACGCCCTTGAAAAGGTTACCCGATGACACCCACCGATTTTGCCCGCCGCATCAATGCCATGACAGAACCAGCCGCGCGATTGGATGCACTCTTACCGTTGCTTGCGCGGTTTACATTTGGCGCTGTGCTTGCCTTATATTTTGGGGCATCTGCACTGACGAAATTGGGGGATGGGTTTTTCGGGTTTTTGTTGCCGTCGGCCGGGGCCCATGTACAAATTTTCCCACATGCGATGGAAAACGTCGGATATGATCCATCGGCCTTGGGCCTATGGCACTGGGCGGTTGTGACCGCTGGGACATGGGCGGAATTCATCCTGCCACTTACGATCTTGATTGGGCTATTCACACGCCTTAGCGCGCTTGGCATGATTGGGTTTATCATCGTGCAATCCTTGACCGATCTTTATGGTCATGGGCTTGCAGGGGACGCAAAATTCATTGGAGGCTGGTTTGACCGTATTCCCGATGCAATGCTGATGGATCAACGCCTGTTATGGGTTTTCCCGCTGGTTGTTTTGGTCATCAAAGGTGCGGGTTCACTGTCCATTGATCGCGCATTTATGCGTTAAACGCCAAAACGTTCCTGAACATCTTTACCCCATCCCAGTGCAAGCGCGCCTTGATAGTCCACGATGAGGGGGCGTTTCATTACAGTGGGGTTCAGCGTCACCAATTCCAAAGGGTCCATGGCGCGTGTGGCATCATCAAACCCACGCCAGGTTGCGGATTTTTTGTTCACAATCGCATCGCCAAATTCGGCGTAAGCGCGCGCCAGCAGTTCAGGGGAAATACCATCTTTGCGCAGGTCAACAAAACGCGCATCTGACAAGGCCTTGATCGCCTTGCGGCAGCTATCGCATGTCTTTATTCCGTAAATGTCCATTTTCTGCCCCCAGTCATTTTTGAATTATTCTTTTTCTATTTCACTTGAATTTTGGAAAAACAAGCCATTTTGTTTTATGTGACGATTGCAAATAACACCTCCGACTTCTTCTTAGCATCGGATGTTTATTGGCGCTGTCGGGTCACATCAGGTCGTCGATCTGCAATTTCGGGAAGAAGAAGAAGGAGACACGGACATGCCAAATGGCACCGTGAAATGGTTTAACACAACTAAAGGTTACGGGTTCATTGAACCCGAAGAAGGCGGAAAAGATGTGTTCGTTCATATTTCCGCAGTTGAACGTTCTGGCATGAAGGCATTGGCCGAAAACCAGAAACTAAGCTATGAGCTTCAGGACGGGCGTGATGGTCGTGTGATGGCGACCGAACTCCAATCGCTTTAAAGTGACTGAAGCCTGCGTGCCTCTTCGCCAGCAAGGCGGATAAGGTCACGCATATATGGTTTAGCAAGATCATCATCGCGCGTGGCGGCGAATAAACCACGCGTGATTTTTTCCTTTGTCAGTGGGCGTGTCACGTAATCGGAGCTGTATTTCACCTCGCGCACCACCCAATCTGGCAACACGGACACCCCCCTATTGGACGCAACCAGCAAAAGGATGACTGCGGTCAGCTCCACCTGACGGATTGATGCGGGTTCGACCTTGGCCGGAATCAAAAGCTGTGAAAACAAATCCAATCGGCTACGTTCAACAGGATAAGTGATTAGGGTTTGATTACGGAAATCCTCGGCCTCGATAAAGGTTTTTTCCGCCAATGGATTTTGCGCCGATGCTACGAAAACAGGTGCATATTCGAACAGATGCGAAAATGTGATGCCGGGTAGGTTTTCGGGGTCTGATGACACAACCAAATCCACATCCTCTTTTTCCAAGGCTGGCAGGGCGTCAAATGCCAACCCTGGCCTGATATCCACATCCACATCGGGCCAAGATTTACGAAATCGCTCAAGCACAGGAAACAGCCATTCAAAACAGGCATGGCATTCAATCGCGATATGAAGGCGCCCTGATTTACCACTGCGCAATCCTTCAAATTCGGCCTGAATGGCGTCGACCTCGGGCAGGATCCTATCTGCCAACCGCAACAGACGCATACCCGCCGCCGTCAGACGCAATGGTTTGGATTTGCGTACGAATAATTCGATCCCTGTTTGCTCTTCTAGGTTTTTGATCTGATGGCTTAGCGCGCTTTGCGTGATGTTCAAAATATCAGCTGCGTTCGACACCCCCCCACTTTCGTGAATGGCTTTGACGGTGCGCAAATGGCGGAATTCGATATGCATTTTCATATGAAACTCATAACCTTCTTTAATTTTATGAATTTGATTCAAGATCGCATATCTGGAACAAAGTGGCAAGGCAACTGATGGATATGATAATGACCCGACCCCAGATTTCGTTTGAGTTTTTCCCACCACAAAATTTTGAAGGGGCCTATCGCCTGTGGGATACGGTAAATACGCTTGCCCCGCTTAACCCACGCTTTATGTCGGTGACTTATGGCGCAGGGGGCACAACACGTACTCTGACCCAAGAGGCCACGCGCGTTTTGCACAAACACACAGGGTGTGATGTGGCGGCCCATTTGACATGCGTGGATGCAACGCGGGAGGAAACCCTGAACATTGCCCGCAGTTATGCGGATACGGGTGTGACAGGCTTGGTTGCCCTTCGCGGCGATCCCCCTGCAGAAAGCGGCGCCTTTCACGCGCATGAGGATGGGTTTCAAAACACCGTTGAATTGGTTGGTGCGCTGGCAGATTTGGATGCGTTTCGCCTGTTTGTTGGCGCCTACCCCCAAATCCACCCAGAGGCCGCAGATGCCGCGCAAAACATCGACTGGTTGAAACAAAAACTGGATGCAGGCGCAGACGAAGCCTTGACCCAAT
>CAXACF010000313.1:0-3098 GCA_963967125.1 uncultured Rhodobacterales bacterium
GGGCGCGCCAACTGACATCATGCAATAGGCAGGCGGCTTGAATGAGGCGTTGGAAATCCTCTTCGGCATCGGCGAAGAGGGGAGTGACGAATTCGTATAAACGAACGCCAAACCCCGGAACACGCGCGTCCTTTTCTTCGACAAACCGACAGGCCGCCAACAGTGGATCGGCCGCGCGCATGTCATCGGGCATGACTTCATACAGCATCCCTTCGCGAATACCGTAACTGGAAATCGCGATGTCGGAGGGTTTGAATTCCTTTAACAGGCGATGCAAAACTTCGGCCGCATAGGGGACCAGCGCCATCCGATTTTCTGAAACACCACAGGCCGCGCGCAGCTCTGCGTGATCCTCTTTCGCAAGATAATCGATTGTTTCGTGCACCGATGTGCTGTCCATACGATATTCGTGCAAAACATGAAGTGGATAGCCACGCCGATGCATGTCTATTCGGGCCAATGTTCGCCACGATCCGCCGACCAAAAACAGGCGGTTGTGCTGCGGACCCATTTGATCAGCCAAATCTTTTACGGCAGTTTTGATGGCCTTGGCACGTGCCTCGGCCCCCCCTTTGATTTCCTTCAACTGCAGGGGCCCAAGATCAGATGTGGTCCGTTTTCCAACGATCCCGCCTGAAATTTCCGCAAGCTCCATTGAGGAGCCGCCAATGTCGCAGACCAGTCCATAGGACCCAGGCCAGCCCAACAATACGCCTTGGGCGGAGAGGCGGGCCTCTTCCTCGCCGTTTACGATTGTGATGTGTTGACCTGTTTGGTTCAGAACATCGAGGCAAAATTCCTCGCCATCATCGGCATCCCGCACCGCGGCGGTTGCGACGGCGGTTAATTTTGGAACCTCCATTGCGCGCGCCATTTGCACAAAACGCGCAATTGCGGCCAATGCGCGTCTGCGCCCTTCTGGGTTCAGAACACCTGTTTCTGACAGGCCCGCACCCAATTCACACATGACCTTTTCATTGTAAAAATAGGCAGGCGAACGTGCCGCCCCATCAAAGACAACCATCCGAACAGAGTTTGATCCAACATCAATCACACCCACCTTGGACAATTCTGCATGGGGATCAGAACGATAGATCGACCCATCAAATGGGGTCCATCGGCGAGATGCTTGATGCGGGCGTAAGGACATCTGCAGCGCTTTCGTTTTTTCTTGGTTTTAAAACATGCAAATGGCGTGATGCAACACCTAAGCAGTGATCAGATCATCAATTATCGATGCAACAAAACTGCGCGTGATTGCACGTTTGCGCGACAGTGCCGCGCGATCAATATGATCCACCGCATTTTGTGCCGCATCATAAGACCGCTCTAATCGCAGTAACAAATAGGGAAATACGTCAGGGGGCGGAAATAACTGACGATCTGCGAATAATTTGGCAAGGAGGGCCTGAAACAACATATCATCCGGCGGATCCAAACGCGCCGTGCGTGTCCCATTTAGCCGAGATGCCAAATCCGGCAGGGCGCAGGCCCATGTGGCCACATCGCCCGTTCCTGTCATCAACAATGCATTGCCATTGGCCAAACACAGGTTGTGAATGTGAAACAATGTCGCCTCGCGCGATCTATCGCCCAAGATTGTTGGGATATCATCAATCACCAAATCATGTGCTGCGTATTCTTCGACCAATTGGTCGGTTATATCCGTGGCTGCAATGACGCGGGTGCCCCGTTGATTGGCCCAGACGTTGGCCAAATGCGTTTTTCCCGATCCTTTTGGCCCGACAAGCAGATGTTTCTTTTGCGGCCAATTTTCGCAATCTTCGATCATAGCAAGTGCCAAGGCATTGCTATTTGCGATGAAAAAATCACCACGCTCCAACGCGGGGCGCGTTGGCAAATCAAAGGTCAGTTGCTCGGACATAGATGCCTCTTATTCTTTTCCGCTTAGCCCGCGGTAAAGTCGGCTCTCTAGATACTGTGCTGTGACAAAGCGCGCAAGTACCCCAAGCGTCGCGGCCAGTGGAACAGCAATCAACATGCCGATAAATCCAAAGAGTGCGCCAAAAACACTGAGCGCGAGTAAGAGCCAAACAGGGTGCAATCCAACCGAACTGCCAACAAGTTTTGGGGTCAGGTAATTTCCCTCAATCATTTGACCTGCGAAAAAGATACCCGCCACAATCGCAAGGGATGACCAATCTCCCCAAAATTGAAACAGCCCCAGTCCAAGGGCCAAGGCCCCACCGACCAAGGCGCCGACATATGGAATGAATGTGACCAGACCCGCAACCAAGCCAACGACCAGACCAAAGTTCAACCCAACCGCCATCAGAGCGACGGCATAATAAATCCCAAGGATTAGACACACGCTTCCCATTCCGCGCACAAATGCAGATAGGGTCGCATCAATATCGCCTGCAAGGCGGCGCACAACAGGGGCATGATCGCGTGGGATCAAATCGTTAATACGTGCAATCATGTTGTCCCAGTCCAGCAATAGATAAACCGCAACAATTGGTGCAATCACGAACAGCATGGCGATGTTTACGATGGACCCTGCCGATGTCATCAAGGCGCCAAATAATTGCGATCCAAAGTTTTGGAAAAATGCAGCCGCACGCTCGCCAATAAATTCCCCCAAGTTCCCAAGGGCCTCAACCAGATCAAATTGTTCTGCCAAACGCGCAGGCAGGATTGAACGGATCGCACTTTCAATGGATGCGACACGCTCTGCATCGATAGTCAGGTTTAAGAGGCCTTGGATTTGGTTCGACAGGACAACAATCGCCAATAAAACAGCGGGCAGGATGATTAGCAGCAATCCAACAAATATCATTGCGGTGGCCGATACGCGTGTAAATCCTGCCGCCTCTAGTCGGTCGGCCACAGGGTCAAGGAAATAGGCAATTGCCGCCCCCAACACGAAGGGAAGCAAGATATTTCCCAAATACCACAGCATCAGTGCCAGGATGATCGCACCGATCCCCCAATATTTCGCCTGTTTTTCAATCGGTAGTGCCATATTCAATCCCTTATTTCCCCTAACATCGGAAAGTGTTGCGTCTGATTCAAGGGGGAGAGCGCGCCTTGTGCTTGTGTGGGGTCATTTCGCCCGATAAGGAGAGGCAAGAAAA
>CAXACF010000314.1:0-3087 GCA_963967125.1 uncultured Rhodobacterales bacterium
CCGACACCTTCGACAACACCATGTACCAATTGGCGTGTTTTGGGATGCGATTTTTCACCGAAAGACAAAGCATTCATTGCAGCAATCGGGCGTGCGCCCATGGTAAATACGTCGCGCAAAATACCACCTACACCTGTTGCGGCCCCCTGATAGGGTTCGATGTAGGAGGGGTGATTGTGGCTTTCCATTTTAAAAACGACGGCCTGTCCATCACCAATGTCAACGATACCAGCATTTTCACCTGGCCCACAAATGACCTGTGGGCCTTCTGTTGGGAGGGTGCGTAACCATTTTTTTGAAGATTTATAGGAACAGTGTTCGTTCCACATCGCCGAGAAGATCCCAAGTTCGGTGAAGGTTGGTTCACGTCCAATGATGTCTAGGATCAGTTGATATTCGTCTGGTTTCAAACCATGTGCGTCGATAAGCTCGGGTGTGATGTTTGGTTCGCTCATAATGGCCCCTAAAATGTCCTGCGCATCCTTTAGGGCATCAAAGGAAAAAGGGCAATATTCAGGCGGATTTCATTTAGGCAAAAAAAAGGGCCGAGCAAGCTCGGCCTTAGTCCAACAGGGAGGTATGAAAGCGCAAAATCGCTTCCATGACGCTGATATAGGCATAGTCCGCTCACCGATCAAGAGAAAGAATGCCGCAGGTGCAGCATACCCGCTATGCAAAAAATGCATGGCTTGTGTCTATTGGGATATTTCGCCATTTCGCAGGGCGCGACGATAGTCGATAATTTCATCCTGCACAAAATCGCGGAAGGCCTCAACCCGTTTGGAATGACGCAGCTCTTCTGGATAGGCCAAATAAACGGGGACCTCGACCGATTCAAGTTCATCCAAAACCCGCACAACGCCGTCAAAATCCAGTGTGATGTAATCAGGTAAAATTCCAATGCCCAAATCGTGGATCACCGCCTGTAGAACGCCAAAGTAATTGTTAACGGTCAACATGGACGGCAAATCATAGGTCATCAAATGCTGGGTTAGGGCCAAGCCTGCACTCACTTGCGCAGATCTTGGGTGTTGACAAATGAGCCTGTGGTTTACCATGTCCTCGATCTTCTCGGGCACGCCGTGCGTAGCAACATATGTTGGGGACGCATAAAGGCGCATCTTCACGCTCATTAATCGTTTGCGGATCAAATCCGCTTGGGATGGCTCTTTCATGCGGATTGCGACGTCTGCTTCGCGCATCGGTAAATCCAAAACGCGCTCTTCCAACATCAAATCGATTTTCAGTTCGGGATATTTTTCATACAATTTTGGCAGACGCGGGGCCAACCACAATGATCCAAATCCAGTCGAGGTTGTGACGCGCAGCTCTCCAAACACCTCTTCTTCGCTATCCTTAATCCGCGCCTCTGCGGCCTCAAGGCGTTTGACCATAGATTGAGTCGCGTCAAACAACAATTCACCCTGTTCGGTCAGGATCAGGCCACGCGCATGGCGATGAAACAGATTTGTGTTTAGCGATTCTTCTAATGCGCGCACCTGGCGGGAAACGGCTGATTGGGACAATCGCAATGTATCACCTGCGTGTGTCAGGCTTCCTGCGTCAGCCACAGCGTGAAAAATGCGCAGTTTATCCCAATCCATCCCAAATGCTCCGTTTTTTATCTTGATGACATGATTCTGTTCATGGTCATATCAAAGTACTAACATGACGCAGCGTCCAAAATAAATCTATAGCTTGGTCAGAAAAGCTGACCTATAATTTGGACAACCGTTTGGGAGGTCAGTTGATGAGCACGTCGAAGATTTCGCTTAATGATAAATACGACATCGAAAAACATCAGGTGTTGTTAAATGGCACACAGGCTTTGGTGCGCCTGATGATCGCGCAAAAGGAACGTGATCGCGAAGCGGGATTGAACACAGCGGGCTATGTGACAGGATATCGTGGATCACCCTTGGGTGCGGTTGATTTCCAAATGAAACGTGCGGGCAAAGTATTGCCCGAAAATGACATCACGTTTCAAGAGGGTTTGAACGAAGATCTGGCCGCAACCGCGCTTTGGGGTGCACAACAGGCCGAATTGCGGGGCGAGGGGCGTTTTGACGGTGTCTTCGGGCTATGGTACGGCAAAGGCCCTGGTGTGGATCGCTCTGGCGATGTGATGCGTCACGCGAACATGGCCGGTTCATCCAAAAATGGTGGTGTGATCATGGCCATGGGGGATGATCACACAGGGGAAAGTTCAACCGTTTTGCATCAATCTGATTGGGCCATGGTGGATGCATCCATGCCCGTTATATCCCCAGCGGGCGTCCAAGAAATCTTGGATTACGGACATTATGGATATGCATTGTCACGCTTTGCAGGTGTTTGGGTTGGCCTAAAAACAATGAAGGATACGATTGAAGTAACATCCGTTGTGGATGGCAATCCCAATCGTATGCAGTTCAAAACGCCTAACCTTGATCTGCCCGATGGTGGATTAAACATTCGTTTGGTCGATCTGCCAGTGGATCAAGAAGCACGTCTCTTGCGTCACAAAATCAGCGCGGCCGAGGCCTTTGCCCGCGAAAACCGTATTGACCAGCGGGGTTTGGGCCAAGCTGGTGCCAAAATCGGGATCGTTGCCGCAGGAAAAAACTGGCTGGACGTGCAACACGCCATGTCAGTTCTGGGTGTTGATCAGGACGAGGCCGTGCGATTGGGCATCACGACATATAAAGTGGTGCAAACTTGGCCGCTAGATAAAACCAGCCTGCGGGAATGGGCAGACGGGTTGGATTTGATCATCGTGGTCGAGGAAAAACGTAAATTGATCGAGCCACAGATCAAAGATGCCCTATTCCATGACGCCAACCATTGCCGTGTTTATGGTGGTGAAAAAGGTGATCTTGGCACCCTTCTTTTCCCATCAGAAGGGGCGCTTGATCCCATTGATATTGCGCAATCCTTGGGCCAAATCTTTGTCGAAGAGGGATGCGGTGGACAAAAAATCACCGATGGTTTGACGCAAATTGCAAATGCAAAACACGCTGATAATGCCAGTGATATCGCCGCGCGCTTGCCCTATTTCTGCGCAGGCTGTCCGCATAATTCATCGACCAAGGTTCCCGAAGGATCCCG
>CAXACF010000315.1:0-3084 GCA_963967125.1 uncultured Rhodobacterales bacterium
TATAGTCAATCCGCACTGTGTTTGCCTTGATCGTAATGCCGCGTTCGCGTTCGATATCCATGCTGTCAAGCAGCTGTTCCTTCATTTCGCGATCGGCCACGGTATTCGTGGATTGGATCAAACGGTCAGCCAGGGTGGATTTCCCGTGATCGATGTGGGCAACAATAGAAAAGTTACGGATTTTGCTAAGCTCTGTCATAGCGCAGCATATGATTTGAATTTGTGAAATCGTCAAGCTTTGATCGTGAAAACGACCTTATGTTTCTGGGAAAGTTTCCGGGAGTTCGTTTACGGAAAATATGGACCTGTCAGCCTCTCCTTTGACGGATTATAAATTTGTGTTATTCTGAGGACAAAGGGCAAGCAAATATGCCCGTTAAATTGAGGCACATTATGAAACACACTCTGGCTGGCGCATGCGCTGGGCTGATTATTTTTTCTGGACACACCGCTTTTGCTGGCTCTGTTCAACAGGCCTGTTTAACTGCGGGATCAAGCAAGGCAAATTCCCGCGTTTGTCGCTGTATCCAAAGTGCGGCGGATGCAACACTGAGCGCCAAAGACCAATCATTGGCCGCAGCAATCATTCGCAATCCCGATAATGTCACCGAAATAAAATCATCAAAACGACGCAATCACGCACGTTTCATGGAGCGATATTCTCAATTTGGCGAACTGGCACGGGCCTTTTGTTCCTAGCATAATCGACGCGGTTGGCGGTTAAAGATCAGCCCCAAAATAATGTCGCACGGCCGCCTCGAATTCGCGCGGTTTTTCCGCGTGAAGCCAGTGACCCGCGCCCTTCAATTTGGCAAAACGTGCGTTTGGAAAAAATGCTTTTGCGCGCGCTTTGCCGTCCTCTTGGACATAGGGGCTTTCACTGCCACTTAGGAACAGGGCAGGGCCGTCAAATGATCCCTGAATATCGGGGAAGCCCAAAATGTGGTGCATATCGCGCCCCAAGACATCCAAATTCAATTTCCACCGTTTTCCCGCAACATCCAATGATTGGGTGAAAAACGATTGCAGCGTAGTATCCTCAACTGTTTCGGCCAGTTGTTCAACGGCGTCTGATCGTTTGTGCACACGCGTTAAATCAACCGCTTGCATGGCCTGAATAAACTGGGATTGATCGTGCCCGTAGGCGATGGGTGCGATGTCCGCCACCAACAGGCGATTAACCAAATCTGGGCGCATCAGCGCCATAACCATCGCGGCTTTGCCCCCCATAGAATGGCCAACCACGTTCAACGGGCGGCTAAGATGCTGCGCAACCTTGATCAGATCATTGGCCATGTCGATGTAGGAATGTGTGTCAAACCATGGGCTGTCGCCGTGATTGCGTTGGTCCACGGCAATCACATGGTGCTGATCGGATAAGCGTTTTGCAATAACGCCCCAGTTGCGCGCAGAGCCATAAAGCCCGTGTACAATCAAAAGGGGCGGATTTGCCCGTTCCTGTCCATGTTCGTTCATATTCAGCATATCTGCGCCTTAGCCTGAAACACCAAGCATGACCAGAAAAATGGGGCCCATGGGCCCCAGATTATGTTTATTTTTGGATTGCGCGATCATAATCCAATCGTTTTGCGTATTCCATGGCCAAGAGTTGTTGCAACAACTGCGCCTCTTGATCGCCGCCTGTTGGCGTATCGCCATTCCCTGCGCCAAAGACATAGGTTGGCACATTACGTTTCGCATAGGCATCTGCCCAAACGCGTTGGATGGAAATTTCGGCCTCAAGCTTTTGTGCCAAGGCATTGTCGGCCTCTAACACGGCGGCTTTGGCGTAGGCTTCTGCATCGGCGGCAACCTTGACCGCCTCGGCGTCGATTTCGGCCTTTTCCAATAAAATGACAGAGCGTTCGCGATCAATTTCGGCCTGTTCTTTCAACTTATTGGCCGATGTGATTGCCAATTGTTTTTCGGTTTCCGCATTGGTGGTTTGTTCAATCTGACGCACTTTGGCCTGGGCCTGACGCTCTGCCACTTCGCGTTCCCCCTTGGCGATCGCTAACAAACGCTGCTCTTCTTCTTGGATACGCTGTTCACGTGCAATGGCGCGATCTGCCGCTGCCTGTTGGCGCAGGCGCATGCGTTTTTTAAATTCGGTATTTGGGTCAACATCTGTCACGCGGGCCGATGTCACACTGATCCCGAATTTTTTGAAACTCTGTTCTTTACGCTGGGGTTGGCCTGTTTCATCCAAGATCTTTTTCACGGTAAAGACGGTTTTCACCTGATCACCATAATCCTGTTGATTGGTCCCAAGGGCCGCATTCGCACTACCCAAATTGGGTTCCTCTAGACGCACCACTTCTTCGACACGGCGCACGATATAAATGCCGTTTTCCATTTGGCGTTGGAACTCGTTGTTGAACTCTGTCTTGCCACCCTGAAAATAATCCTCTGCCGACATCAGCGCCGCAGTTGCGCCCAAGGTTTCCTGAAACGCGGGGATCAATTCCGTGCGCAACAGATTTTCAGGTGTCCGATAAAGACGTGCCATTTTCAAAAACCCATCTTCATCTGATGGCAATTCAAATCGCGCGGTTGCGGTCACATCTGCATCCACCTGATCCAAAAAGACCAAGGATTGGGATGGCAGATTGGCCGACATGGATGAATAGGCCTCGGTT
This sequence comes from uncultured Rhodobacterales bacterium, assembly GCA_963967125.1. GTDB lineage: Bacteria > Pseudomonadota > Alphaproteobacteria > Rhodobacterales > Rhodobacteraceae > HIMB11. The sequence continues at coordinate 2,640 of CAXACF010000315.1, forward strand.
TCGGCAGTGACGCGTCCCTCACCCTCACGGGTGGCCTGAACGGACATGGCGTTTTTCCATGCATTCACGCGTCCAAACAAATAGGTGTTGTACCCTGTATCCGATACCATTTTTTCCTGCCCCGTGATGGTGCGGACATGGTATTTGAACCCAGGTTCAGCATAAAAGAAGATGCCGTTAAACGTTGACACGGCAAAGGCACCTGCCAACAAAAGATACCAAATGGATGAAAACGATTTGAACCGTTCGTTGAGTTTTGGAAATGCCCGCTGCGTGGCGAACAAAACCAATACACCAATAACCGCGCTAATTATTCTTAGCATATGATACTCCCTCTATATGTATTTTTAAAAAGTGTAAATTTACGAATTACTAACTAGATATAGTGGTTAATATATGGTTAGGATTGTGTGGTTTGCAAGGATATCACCTGATACGTGCAATT
>CAXACF010000316.1:0-3072 GCA_963967125.1 uncultured Rhodobacterales bacterium
ATTCAGATGCGGATGTCGGCATGCATGCAGTCACGGATGCCGTTTATGGTGCACTGGCCCAAGGCGACATTGGCCGTCACTTTCCCCCGAGTGACCCGCAGTGGAAGGGTGCCCCAAGCGATATTTTCCTGCGTCATGCAGGCGAACTCGCACATGACATGGGATTTGAAATCTCAAACATCGATTGCACATTGATTTGCGAACGCCCCAAAATTGGCCCACACGCAGAGGCCATGCAAAACACATTGGCGGACATTCTGAACATCGACGTGAACCGCGTTTCGGTAAAGGCCACGACAAGCGAACAATTGGGCTTTACAGGACGCGAAGAGGGCATTGCATCCATCGCAACGGCTGCATTGATCAAACCATGATAAAACTGATTACCACGACATTTGGCGTTGGATACCTGCGCCCTGCCCCGGGGACATGGGGATCGTTGGCCGCCCTGCCACTGGCATGGGGCGTTCATGAAGTTGCTGGTCTGACTGGGTTTATTGTGGCCTGTGTCATCGTGTTCTTTCTCGGCTGGTGGGCCACGGCGCAACACACCAGCAACAGCGATGATCACGATCCATCCGAAATTGTGGTGGATGAGGTGATTGGCCAATGGATCGCATTGCTGCCTGTGTTCATCGGTGCGGCGCATATGGGCGCAGATACCTTGGCGCTTTGGCCAGGTTGGGTGACCGCCTTTGTCGGGTTTCGCCTGTTTGATATCACGAAAATCGGCCCCATCGGTTGGGCCGACCGCCGCGGCGACGCCTTTGGCGTGATGTTGGATGACGTGATTGCAGGTATCTTTGCCGCCCTATTGGTCATGATACTAGCAGCACTGTCACATGGAGTTTTGATGTGAGCCGTGCGAAGGACATTGTGGAGCGCGCCAGCGCCGCGGGCATCGTGATTGCCACTGCTGAAAGCTGTACGGGCGGAATGATCTCGGCCGCGATAACGGACATTGCGGGCAGTTCGCGCGTTTTGGACCGTGGGTTTGTCACCTATTCTAACGCGGCCAAAATGGACATGTTGGGCGTTTCTGCCGAAACGCTGGACACCCACGGTGCGGTGTCCGAACAGGTGGCCGCCGAAATGGCGGCAGGTGCGCTTAAACATTCGAACGCAACGTTATCCGTATCCGTCACAGGCATCGCAGGACCAGGTGGATCAGATTTCAAACCCGAAGGGCGCGTTTGCTTTGGCGTTGCAACCAAAGACGGTGTTGCAACTCAACAAATCGACTTTGGGCTTCTGGGTCGCGCAGGCGTGCGCAACGCAACAGTGAGCCATGCAATGGACCTATTGCTGGAAAAGCTGCCAAACTGACCCACTGCCTAATTTTTAACACCACCGCCGCTCAAACTGCCTATTTTTTAATCATATCAAAAATTCCGCACATTTCGTCCGCCCAAAAAACAGGCCATGCTTTGCAAATTGCACAAAATGCGATTTCTGGGCGCAAATCTTTAGGAGGATAAAATGAACGGAGCTGATACAGCATGGATCATTGTCGCAACGGCATTGGTTCTGTTTATGACACTGCCTGGCCTTGCGCTTTTCTACGGTGGTTTGGTGCGCGCACGTAACGTGCTAAGCGTTTTTATGCAGGTGTATGCCATTGCCTGTTTGATGAGTATTCTTTGGTTGGTCGCGGGCTACTCAATCGCATTTGGATCAGGCACATCGGGATATTGGGGCGGATTGGATAAAATGTTCCTGCTTGGTGTGGATGCAGATGCGCTATCTGGTACATTGCCCGAGGTTTTGTTCTTTGCCTTCCAAATGACATTTGCAGTGATCACCCCCGCACTGATCGTGGGTGCCTATGTTGAACGTATCAATTTCTCTTTCGTTTTGATCTTCTCAGGGCTTTGGATGTTGCTATGTTACGCACCTGTCGTCCACTGGATCTGGGGCGGCGGCATGATGGCCGATGGTGGTATTTTTGGCGAAGTCGGCACCAAAGACTTTGCTGGTGGTATCGTTGTTCACGAAACAGCAGGTTTGGCCGCACTTCTATTGGCGATGATGTTGGGACCACGCAAAAACCGCACAACACCTCCGCATAACCCAGGGTACGTGATGATTGGTGCATCGATGTTGTGGGTCGGTTGGTTCGGCTTTAACGGCGGTTCACAACTGGCGGCAGACGGTGGCGCAGCGATGGCATTGACCGTCACACACATTTCGGCGGCGACTGCATCACTGACATGGGCGCTTTGGGAAAAGATTAAATACGGCAAGGCGTCCTTGGTTGGCATCGTCACAGGTACGATTGCAGGTTTGGCATCCATCACACCTGCGTCAGGGTTTGTTGGTCCGATTGAGGCGTTGGTGATCGGCGCCGTTGCGGGTATCCTGTGCCAAGAGGCCGTGAACGTTGTGCGCAATACATTGAAAATCGACGATACACTGGACGTATTCGCGGTTCACGGTGTGGGCGGCATTTTCGGCACACTGATGATCGCGGGCTTTGGCCATGGCGCATGGGCGGCACAAGTCGGCGCATTGATCGTTGTAGGTATCTTCACATTAGTCGTGTCCTACATCCTGATCAAGGTCACACAAATCTTTGTGCCACTGCGTGTTGATGCAGAAACCGAAACAAACGGTCTGGACCTATCAGCGCACGGCGAACGTGCATATGACATGAACAGCTGATAACGTAAACATACACGTGAAAACGCCCGCCAAAGTTTGGTGGGCGTTTTTTATTTCAACATGAATTTATCTGCGCTACTTCACGATCCGACGATAGCGCAGCATGATGTACGCGTTCAAATAATCTGGAAAATGTCGTAGGATTTTACTGCGTGCGGAACTGCCTTTTCTGCCCTTGAGCTGAGCGCGTGATCCAGAAACGGCAATCTCACTTGAAAAATCCAAACGGCTTGTCATCGGTTCAACAGGGACAAACGAGCGCCCGCGGCGCGCAAAGTGCGAACGCATTTCCGTATCTACAGGACCACGAATTTTCTGACCAAATATACTGTACAAATAGGCCTCTGCCCCTGCCCGCGACCATATTATCCCTGGTGTACTCAGCGGCATATACGTACTGCGTCGAACCTC
>CAXACF010000317.1:0-3070 GCA_963967125.1 uncultured Rhodobacterales bacterium
GCCACTTAGCCGATTTTCAGATGGGATCAGAGAGATTAAAGAGGCTGGTGTCACCCTGACATGGGAGGGCGATCAAGCCTCGGCCTTGGATCAGACATCCATCGCAACCAGTCGTAAAATCGCCGCGATCCGCACACGTGATGATGCGGGCAACGACATCGTGCATGATGTCATGTTCGCCTTTGCCTTCCACGCCTTTTGGCCTGATGGGGTTTGGATGTTGGAAAATTAGCCTAAAGATGATGAAATAGATTTATTTTTCTATATTCACGTTTTGTTCCAATTACGGATTGGAGACTCAGCCAAAAAGGATTATGTATTAATCTCTGATTAAGGAACGACCATGGCTGATTTAAAACAGATCCAAGTGCGCGGTGCGCGTGAACATAATTTGAAATCAATTGATGTTGATATTCCCCGCGACCAATTTGTGGTGATCACGGGGCTGTCAGGATCTGGGAAATCGTCACTGGCCTTTGACACAGTTTACGCCGAGGGGCAGCGGCGTTATGTCGAAAGCCTGTCGGCCTATGCGCGGCAATTCCTTGATATGATGGAAAAACCCGATGTAGATCACATCAGTGGTCTAAGCCCCGCGATTTCCATTGAACAGAAAACAACGTCGAAAAATCCGCGTTCAACCGTTGGTACGGTGACCGAGATTTATGATTATCTGCGTCTTTTGTTCGCCCGCGCAGGCACACCCTATAGCCCAGCAACCGGCCTTCCGATTGAGGCGCAGCAGGTGCAGGATATGGTGGACCGTGTCATGACGATGGAGGAGGGGACGCGCGCCCATCTTCTGGCTCCGATCGTGCGAGACAGAAAAGGGGAATACAAAAAAGAATTCCTTGAACTGCGCAAACAGGGATTTCAGCGCGTCAAGGTGGATGGTGAATATTACGAATTGGACGAGCCACCCACGCTGGACAAAAAATTCCGCCATGACATCGACGTTGTGGTGGATCGCCTTGTGGTGCGTGACGGGATGGAAACACGCCTTGCCGACAGTTTCCGCACCGCCCTTGACCTTGCGGATGGCATCGCAATTTTGGAAACCGTTCCGCGGGAAGGAGACCCAGAGCGGATCACATTTTCCGAAAATTTCGCCTGTCCTGTCAGCGGTTTCACAATCCCCGAAATTGAACCACGGTTGTTTTCATTTAATGCCCCCTTTGGGGCATGCCCCGATTGCGACGGGTTGGGGGTTGAGTTGTATTTCGACGAACGCCTTGTTGTTCCCGATCAGATGTTGAAAATATCTGACGGGGCGCTTGCCCCGTGGCGCAAGGGCAAAAGCCCCTATTTCCTTCAGACAATCGAAGCCATCGCAAAACATTACCAGTTCGATCAAAACACCCGTTGGAAGGACCTGCCCAAGAAAGTGCAACAGGTATTCCTCTATGGATCGGGGGAAGAGGAAATTCAATTCCGCTATGACGAAGGGGGGCGCATCTATCAGGTGTCGCGCACCTTTGAAGGGGTTATTCCCAACATGGAACGGCGCTACCGCGAAACCGATAGCAATTGGATCAGAGAAGAGTTTGAGAATTATCAAAACAACCGCGCTTGCGGCAGCTGCGGCGGCTATCGTCTGCGCCCCGAGGCATTGGCCGTTAAAATTGCGGGTATCCATGTGGGCCAAGTGGTGCAGATGTCGATCAAAGAGGCCTATGAATGGTGCGCCTCGGTTCCTGAACATCTGACCAATCAGAAAAACGAAATCGCCCGCGCGATCCTTAAGGAAATTCGCGAACGTTTGGGATTTTTGAATAATGTTGGTTTGGAATATCTGACCCTCTCGCGCAATGCGGGCACGCTGTCGGGCGGGGAAAGCCAACGGATCAGATTGGCCAGTCAGATTGGATCGGGTCTGACGGGTGTTCTGTATGTTTTGGACGAACCTTCCATCGGATTGCATCAGCGTGACAATGATCGCCTGCTCGGCACATTGAAAAACCTGCGTGATCAGGGAAATACAGTGATCGTTGTCGAACATGATGAAGAGGCCATTCGAGAGGCCGATTACGTCTATGACATCGGGCCAGGTGCGGGTGTGCATGGTGGACAGGTTGTGGCGCATGGTACGCCTGCGGAAATCACGGCACATGAAACATCAATTACAGGGCAATATTTGTCGGGTGTGCGCGAAATTTCCGTGCCACTTGATCGCCGTTCGGGGAACGGCAAAACCCTGACTGTGGTGAATGCACATGGCAATAACCTGAAAAATCTGACGGTTGATTTTCCCCTTGGAAAATTCGTCTGTGTAACGGGTGTGTCAGGCGGTGGGAAATCCACATTGACGATTGAGACGCTGTTCAAAACGGCGTCAATGCGATTGAACGGGGCAAAACAAACACCCGCACCCTGTGACACGGTCAAGGGATTGGAACATCTGGATAAGGTGATTGATATTGATCAGCGTCCCATCGGGCGCACACCGCGGTCAAACCCTGCAACCTATACAGGGGCCTTTACGCCCATCCGCGATTGGTTTGCGGGCCTACCAGAGGCCAAGACGCGCGGATATAAACCAGGGCGTTTCTCCTTTAACGTCAAAGGGGGACGGTGTGAGGCCTGTCAGGGCGATGGTGTCATCAAAATTGAAATGCACTTTTTGCCCGATGTCTATGTGACATGCGAAACCTGTAACGGCGCGCGCTATAATCGCGAAACCTTGGAGATTAAGTTCAAGGGCAAATCCATCGCCGATGTTTTGGATATGACGGTTGAGGATGCACAAGAGTTTTTCCAAGCGGTGCCATCGATCCGCGAAAAAATGGATGCATTGATGCGCGTTGGCTTAGGCTATATCAAGGTGGGCCAGCAGGCGACAACCCTCTCAGGAGGCGAGGCGCAGCGTGTGAAACTGTCCAAGGAACTGGCAAAACGATCTACGGGGCGTACGCTTTATATTCTGGATGAACCAACAACGGGTTTGCATTTTGAGGATGTGCGCAAACTGTTAGAGGTGCTGCACGAGTTGGTCGAACAGGGCAACACGGTGATTGTGCTTATACAGTCTTAGGAAGTATAGCTTTACATGGTCTACGTTTATCAGAAACTT
>CAXACF010000318.1:0-3057 GCA_963967125.1 uncultured Rhodobacterales bacterium
CCTGTGGCGGAGGGATTGTTGGTTTCTGCGGCAGCAATTGTACTGCAAAATGGGACATATGATTTGATCGTGGTGGCGATCACGCCCAAGGCAGAGGTGCAAATCAAACGCGGCGAAAACCGTGGCAAAACCATTCGCTATGTGAATGTGGTAAGGGATTTCAAACCGATCGGACGGTTGTCAAATGGACAGGCCCGCCTGACGGTACCTGAGGTTGATGGCGCCAAACTGGCCGTTTTTGTTCAGGCGCAGGGGCAGGGACCAATTGTTGGTGCGGCGCTTCAGGATTAATCGTCGTCCAGATCAACAAAGCTGATTTCACCGGCTGAAATCTGTCCCTGAATGCCCGACACAAGCGCTGTAACGGCTGCTTCACCCTCTTTGGTTTTCACCGCACCACGTTCTTCGATTTCCTCGCGGATGGTTTCGGCCATGCGTCGGGATAATCCGCCTAGGATAAATTCACTAACCTCTTCCATGCCATTCCCGTTTGCGTAACACAGGGCAATCACCATATCGGTTTGCGGCACGGTTTTTACGGCCGTTGCAATATCAACCGCCGCAATGCGTGTTGGAATATCGACAAAGGTAAAGACACCCGCCAACACACGTTCGGCCAAATCAGGATCGGTTTCGCGCAGACCATTCATGACCTCATCACGCAGATCATCAGATGCGGCCGTTAGAATTGCGGCAATGCGATCTTCGGGCAGGGTGGCAAAGGCACGTTCGGGTTTGTTGTCCAGCTGCGCCATCAGGCTTTGACCAATGCGATCCACTGCCTGTGGCGTTACCCCCGCAGTTTGTGAGATGGCAAAGCTGATTTTGCGCGCGCGGGGCCCCGGCATTTCGCCCAGCAATGCAGCGGCCTTGGTGACATCCAGTTTTGACAGGACCACTGCGGCAATTTCCGTTGTTTCCGCGTCCAATAGTTTCAACAACTCTTTTTCATCTAACTGTTTGATGCGGCCCCAGGGATCTTCGAATAAACGCACCCCTGCATCCTGACGCAGACGCCGCGCAGTGTCATTTGTGATTTTCCCCTCAAGCAGGCGCAGTGCTGAACCAAGCCCCCCTTGGGCAGTCAATCCAATGCTGTCCAATTCATGGGCAAATTCCTCAATCACCTCGGCAAGGGTTGCGCGATCAATCAGGCGCAAATCGGCAATTTCACGGGTCAAATCCGCTTGTAGAGATGTTGGAAGTGCTGCCAAATCAATTTCGGCCCCTTCTTGCATCAGAAAACGAACAACAATGGCCGCTTTGGTGCGCGCACTCATGTCTTGGGTCAAGGGGGCGGGAACGGGATCAAGAATGTCGATGTCTTGGGGCATGGAACCTCGGGGCACTGTTATGCCCCAAGGCTTAGATCGTAGCAGTTAAGGAATGCTTTCCCAAACTGGATTATTCGCCGAAAACACGCGCGAAAATCGTGTCCACGTGTTTTGTGTGATAGCCTAGGTCAAATTTCTCTTCGATTTCCTCGACAGAAAGCGCCGCTGTCACCTCCGCATCGCCCAAAAGCTCGGTTTTGAAATCTTTGCCTTCTTCCCAGACTTTCATGGCGTTACGTTGCACCAAACGATAGGCGTCTTCGCGGCTGACGCCCGCTTGGGTCAGGGCCAAAAGAACCCGCTGTGACATGACAAGGCCACGGAATTTGTTCATGTTGGCCAACATGTTATCAGGATAGATCACCAATTTATCAACAACGCTGGTCAGGCGGAATAGGGCAAAATCCAATGTCACGGTCGCATCTGGGCCAATGTTGCGTTCCACAGAACTGTGCGAAATATCGCGTTCATGCCACAGCGCCACGTTTTCCATCGCAGGCACCACCGCCATACGCACAAGACGCGCCAAACCTGTTAGGTTTTCTGTCAAAACAGGGTTGCGTTTGTGCGGCATCGCAGAAGACCCCTTTTGACCCTTAGAGAAGAACTCTTCGGCCTCTAACACCTCGGTGCGCTGCATGTGGCGCACTTCGGTTGCGATGTTTTCAATCGAACTTGCCACAACGCCAAGGGCCGCGAAAAACGCCGCATGACGATCACGTGGAATAACTTGGGTGCTAATCGGTTCCGGCTCTAGGCCCAATTTTGCACAGACATGTTCCTCAACCCGTGGATCAATGTTGGCAAATGTGCCAACTGCGCCGGAAATTGCGCCTGTTGCGATTTCGGCACGTGCGGTTTCCAAACGGCGTTTGTTGCGATCCATTTCCGCATAAAACCGCGCAAATGTTAGGCCCATTGTTGTTGGTTCTGCGTGAATGCCATGGCTGCGCCCGATGCGTACAGTCATTTTATGTTCTTGCGCGCGACGTTTCAGTGCCGCCAAAAGTTGGTCCATATCAGCGAGCAGAATGTCAGCCGCACGCACAAGTTGGATGTTAAAACAGGTGTCCAAAACATCTGAACTGGTCATGCCCTGATGCACAAAACGCGCCTCTTCTGAACCGACATGTTCTGCAAGGTGGGTCAAAAACGCGATCACGTCGTGTTTTGTGACGGCTTCAATCTCATCAATACGGGCCACATCAAATTCAACGTCTTTTGCTTTCCAAACCGCATCTGCGTTTTCGCGCGGGATCACACCAAGATCGGCCATCGCATCGCAGGCATGGGCTTCAATCTCGTACCAAATGCGGAATTTTGATTCTGGTGACCAGATTTGTACCATGTCAGGGCGCGAATAACGGGGGATCATGAGATTACCTTTCGTAACGTGTGGGTTGGGTCGGTTTACCTCTGATTGTAAAATTGGGCAAGTCGATGCACCATTCTGCGTCAATTCACCCATTGCGTTGATTTTGGGCCAGTTTGCGGGTTGATCTTAGGTATTAATTCTGTGACCCAAAAGGATATACGTCCAAAATAGACTGTTCCAAAGTCGTGAATTACCGCGCCCGTGAAATTCAAATCCGCATGCTAGGATGCCCAACGCATTACACAAATATGCAGCGGGCGATGGATATCCTGAAAAATCCGACGTTCTGGATGTTTGTGGCAGCGGTGGTTTTGATCAATACATTTGTCAGTCCCAGAAATTTGGATA
>CAXACF010000319.1:0-3050 GCA_963967125.1 uncultured Rhodobacterales bacterium
CGCAATCACAGATCGCTGCATGCGCAATGCAGGATGGTTCAGCAATTGATCCATCTATTCATTCAGGCGTTGATCATCAGCCATTTAGATCACTCCATAAAACAGGTTGCTGCGCATAACTTATGTACAGAGGATGTTTCGGATGCCCCGCCTTGGAGAGGCCCAGATGAAAGACGGGGATGTCCATATTTTGCAACAGTGTTTTCACAGCTGCACCCCGGTTCAGGTGTTCTCCATGCGTCCCCCATGCCGCAACAGTAACATCCGCCAAATCGCAAGCATCCAAAATTGCGGCATCATTTGCAGGGCCAATAGGATCCCGGGCCGCGCGCATTTTTTTGGGGTCTGTGTCGCGCCATGCAAAGATATTGGTTACACGAAAGGCGCCATAGCCCAGCGCGCGTGCGCGTCGTTCGCACCGTTCAACTGTTGGGTCATTTTGAATTTCGGTCGCGGTTGAGGGGTTCAGCATCACAAAATGCACCTTGCCACCCGTTTCATCCCAAACGCGCGTCAAGCTGTAACGATAACGTTCGCAGTCAGAATAAATTGCAACTGACGCGGCATCATCCTTTTGATGGGTCCGTTTTAACATGCTGCGACCTTGGCGGTTTACGGCGTAGATTGCAAACAGGTAAGGCTTTCCACCACTGCATTCTGGTGTCAGCTGTGATAGAATGGAGGTGTTGTTGGTAATTCAGTTTTTGTTTGTGTTTCGTGTAAACTGCCTAGGTGTCGCAAAAGGGTCTGAAAATATTTCCGATCCGGTGCTGCCGTCATCTCCCCAAATCGATACCTAGGCCCCTTTTTCAGGGCGCACAAAGACGCGAGAGGGATGTAATTCCCCTGCTTTAAACACGCCAACAGCAATGGGTTCGCCATCACAACTGGCCCAACATTCATCGCCATATTCCAGATTATGACCAATCACCATTGCGGGGTTTCCGTTGCGCAAACGCGCTGCGGCCTCGGGCGCACAACTGGCCATGGGCAGATCAGACAGACCCAATTCAAGCGGCAACAGGTGCGCATCAATCTCTTCGCTACGCGCCAGGTTTTCAATGGTGTCCAGCGACACCGCCTGTTCCACGTCAAACGGCCCCGACCATGTGCGCCGCAGCCATTGAACATGACCATAACACCCCAATTTCGCACCCAGATCGCGGGCTATCGAACGTACATATCCACCCTTTCCACAGACCATTTCCAAAATCGCATGATCCGCATCAGGCTGTTCATTCAGGATCAGGCTATCCACATAAAGCGGACGCGCAGAGAGCGTGACATCCTCGCCCTCGCGGGCCAATGCATAGGCCCGTTGGCCATCAATTTTAATCGCTGAAAACTTTGGTGGGACTTGTTCGATATCCCCAACAAAGGCATGCAATGCCTCTTTGATTTCATCATCAGAAGGGCGCATATCAGAACGTGAAATAACCTCACCTTCAGCATCATCCGTATTGGTCGCCGCACCAAATTTCACCATAAATTCATAGGCTTTCAGTGCATCTGTGATAAATGGCACGGTTTTGGTTGCTTCGCCCAACGCAACCGCCAACACACCCGTTGCATCTGGGTCCAATGTCCCCGCATGCCCCGCCTTTTGTGCCTGAAAGGCCCATTTGACTTTGTTCACAACAGCTGTCGATGTCCAACCAGCGGGCTTATCAATAATGACCCACCCAGAAATCGCGCGGCCTTTGCGTCTACGTGCCATTCTATATCCTGCATTTGCTAAGGCCCCGCCCCTACCCAATGCACAGGGTACGGTCAATCCCTAAGACGTTGAAACAGCCGTCCATCAATAATGGCCAACCCCAAACCGATCAGGGTCATCCCGATGATTTCCTTGATAAAAATGGACTCTCCCAACACCAAAACACCCAATATAATTGCCGAAATTGGCACCAAAAAAGTGACCAATGAAATATTGGTAGCGCCTGCGCGTTCAAGAATGCGGAAATAGAGGATATAGGCAAATGAGGTGCACAGCACCGCCAATCCAAACATCGAAGCCGCTGCCTTTATTGAAAGGCCCAAGATATCTTGGGGTCCATCAATCCACAGCGCAATTGGCCATAAAACAAGGGACGACATCGTAACTTGGCCGGTCGCAACCATCACAGGATCCACCTTTAATTCGCGAAACCGGCGGCCGAAAACGCTTGCAAACCCATAGGATAACGCGGCACCCAATGCGCAAAGCTGCGCCCAAAAATCGGCCCCCAAACCTCCCAGTGCCTCTGGCCCAACCATCAGAATGACGCCCGAAAAACCGACAATGACGCCCAACACGCGCAGGACGCTAAACCGTTCATCTGTCAGGAAAAAGCCCGCAACAAGGATCGTAAACAATGGGGTCGTCGCATTTAAAATCGACGCTAAACCAGATGTGATTTGCGTTTGTCCTTGAACGATAAGGCTAAAGGGGATCGCGTTGTTCAAAACGCCCAAGATTAACAATGCGCCCCAAACTTTGGGGGAGGTTGGAATTTTACGTCCTGTAACGCGCACAAACCCCCACAATGCCAGTGCCGCCACCGTCACACGAATGGCCACAATTGTTATGACGGGAAGTTCGGCAACCAAGATCGCATTGAATAAAAATGACCCGCCCCAAACTGTGGCAAGTGTGATCAGCATCACCCAATCAAAGGCGTCCATTTTCATCAATTTTGCCAATCTGTTTTACGTCGGTATCACGTCAGTATTACGTCGGTGCATTTCTTAATTCCAGCAAGATTTGACCTAGCAGACGCAATTTGCGTCGCTTACCAACCCAATCCTCAGAATAACGCATGCAGTCTATGTTTATTGCAATTTCTCGATGCCATCCCGTTTGATGGCCTCGCTAAAGGCCTGCAAGCACCGCAGACAAAGCGCAGGGATTCTATAACGATCTATGCCGAGGCCGATGATATGGGCCGAAAATGTGCGGTTTAATGTTCAGCCTTATCATAGGCCATCGGTACCTGGGCACGTTTAAACGGCTAACGCTCAGGCGTCGTCTTTCCATTTTACGTCGTGGTGTGTTCCGTCACAAAAGGGTT
>CAXACF010000320.1:0-3048 GCA_963967125.1 uncultured Rhodobacterales bacterium
CCAACATTCCCAGTCATCAGGGCCAGCGAAATAAGACAGCGACTATTGTCAGTGCCGTGAATGTGTTGAGAAACACCCATACCCCAGAAAATCATCCCCGCCTTGCCGTTTGCAAAGGTACGTGCAGCAGCGCGCAATTCCTCGGCAGGGATACCGCAGATGTCTTCCATCGCTTCTGGGGTGAACTGTGCTAGATGCGCTTTTTCGGCCTCCCAGTTTTCAGTGAACTGATCGATATAGGCCTGATCGTACAATCCCTCTTCTACAATCACATGCATGATTGCGTTCAACATCGATACGTCTGCACCAGGACGGAATTGCAGCATATGTGTTGCAAAGCGTTTCATCGCGGTGCCGCGAGGGTCCATGATGATCAACTTACCGCCGCGTTTGGTGAACTGTTTGAAATAGGTCGCCGCAACAGGATGGTTTTCTGTTGGGTTTGCGCCAATCACGATGGCCACATCGGCATTTTCAATTTGATTGAAGGTTGCCGTAACCGCGCCCGATCCAACATTTTCCATCAATGCCGCAACGGATGAGGCGTGACACAAACGGGTACAGTGATCGACGTTGTTATGCCCAAATCCCTGACGGATCATTTTCTGGAACAAATAGGCCTCTTCGTTGGAACACTTGGCTGAACCAAACCCCGCAACACTTTGTCCACCTTTTTCATCACGCAGGCTTGCCAAGCCATTTGCGGCGAAATCCAATGCCTCGTCCCAAGATGCTTCGCGGAACACCTCTTGCCAGTTGGCGGGGTCCACGTTCAATCCCTTGGCAGGGGCATCATCACGTCGGATCAAAGGTTTTGTCAGGCGATGGGGATGGTGGATATAGTCATAACCAAAGCGGCCCTTTACGCACAAACGTCCCTCATTCGCGGGGCCATTGATGCCTTCGGCATGTTTTATTTTGCCATCTTTGACTTTCAGGCTGACTTGACAGCCGACACCGCAGAAGGGGCAGATGGATTTCACTTCTTCGTCGAAATCTGTGCTATCGCCCACCTGTTGATCATCCAACACACTGGCGGGCATTAGGGCACCTGTTGGACAGGCCTGCACACATTCGCCACAGGCGACACAGGTGCTTTCGCCCATTGGGTCCGCGAAATCAAATGTGGGATAGGCATCATGTCCACGTCCCGCCATGCCGATCACGTCATTGACCTGAACTTCGCGACAGGCACGGACACACAAACCGCATTGAATGCAGGCATCCAAATTCACGCGCATCGCAACATGGCTGTCATCCAACAATGGAATCCGATCGGCCTCAAGCGTTGGAAAACGGCTTTCTTCGATTTCGTTGGCATCGGCCATATCCCAAAAATGCGAGGCGCTGTCATGGGCAACATCGCGTTCGGGCTGATCCGCCATCAACAGTTCGACAACCATGCGACGCGCCTGTTTTGACCGTTCGTTTTGGGTGTGTACAACCATGCCTTCGGACGGTTCGCGGATACAAGAGGCGGCCAAAGTGCGCTCACCCTCGATCTCGACCATACACGCGCGACAGTTCCCATCGGGGCGATATCCGGGTGCAGGTTTGTGACACAAATGCGGAATGACCAAACCACGGCCATTTGCAACTTCCCAAATGGTCATGCCACGTTCGGCTTCGACCTCTTGGCCATCCAACTGAAAACGGATTTTGTCTGACATCGTGTCCTCCTGCTTCATCGCAGGTTACACCATTCTTTTCACGGAATCAGAGGGCCAATCCCGACACTCAAAGGCGCATTTTCGCCAATCCGTTTCCGATCAGGAAAATTCCGCCACGATAGATGACATTCCCTTGGCAAGTTTCAAACCGCTTGTTAGGTGTTGGGAAAAACTCAGGGGCGCTTATGTCGGTCATCACATTCATCCGTCACGGTCAGGCAAATTCATCTGCAACAACAGAGGAAGGCTATGACAATCTTAGCGATTTGGGCAAAACCCAGGCGCGCTGGCTGGGCGAACATCTGCGCCATTGCAAGGTGACATATGATGCGGTCTATACAGGCACATTGAACCGTCAGATCGACACCGAGGCGCTATTGGATTTGTATGATAGCCCCGATCCAATCCAAGATCCGCGTTTGAACGAGTTTCGTTATTACGACCTGATCGCAGCAATGGAAAAACAGTTTGGCCTAAAACCTCCGCTTGAGGGAACAGGGTTCATCAACCATTTTCTAAATACGTTCACCAAATGGAAATCGGGTGAATTACAGGACATCCCAGAAACATGGGACACCTATGAAAACCGCGTTTGGACCATGATGGAGGATATGCGCCACAGTGGCCAAAATGTGCTGGCCGTTACCTCGGGCGGGGTGATTGGTATGGCGGCGGCACATGCACTAAAGCTTGATGTCAGATCATTGGTGAAAGTCTTGCTTGAGGGCATGAACACGGGCGTCACCCGTTTTCAATACTTGCACGGTGAATACCATCTGATGCAATTCAACACTCTTCCGCATTTAGAGGATGCGGACCGTGTTCAATCTCGTACATACTATTAATCACTGATTGTTTTGGAGACTATCATGACACATCTTTGGGTCCGCGCAGAACAACGTGAAAACGAAGATCGCGTTGGATTAACACCAGACGGTGCACGCAGTTTGATCGAAAAAGGTATTCAAGTTTCGGTCGAAGACAGCCAATCACGCATCATTCCCACCGCAGATTATGCGGATGCTGGATGTGAAATCGTGGTTGAAAACACATGGCCAACGGCCCCAAAAGAGGCCATCATCTTCGGGCTCAAGGAATTGCCTGAAGATGGCACACCACTGCTCCATCGACACATCATGTTTGGTCATGCATTCAAGGGACAGCATTCTGGCAAGGCGCTGTTGCAGCGCTTTCAGGCGGGTGGCGGCACGCTTTATGATCTTGAATATCTGACCGATGCCACAGGCCGTCGCGTTGCGGCATTTGGGTATTGGGCGGGATATGCAGGGGCCGCCGTATCCGTCTTCGCGTGGCTGGCACAACAACAGAATAAAACATGCGGACCTGTTTCCGCATATCCAAACAAAGACGCCCTGTT
>CAXACF010000321.1:0-3036 GCA_963967125.1 uncultured Rhodobacterales bacterium
ACCGTTTGCAAGTATCTCTCCCAGACCGACACCAATCCATGCATACACCAGCCCACCGGGTAATATGCCAACCAAGGTTGTCCATGCAAAATGAATGGTGCGCACACCCACAACGGCGGGTGCAATATTGGCCACAAAAAACGGGACAATTGGGACAAGGCGCAAGATCAATAGCATGCTGATTTCGTGGGTACGTAAACCACGGAAAAGACGCGCAACCGACCCATCTGATTGGTCAATTCGCGCAGCCAGTGCAGCGCCAAACCCCAGTCTGATTGCCATAAAGATGGTAATAGCCCCCAGTGTTGCCGCAGTCACATTTAAGAGCGTGCCAAGCCACAAGCCAAATAGAAAGCCCCCCACTAATGATGCAATTGCGGCCCCAGGCAGCGAAAACGAAACGATCGCGAAATATATCAAAAGGAATGACGCAGCCATCAGGACAGGGTGCTCTTGTCGGTAAGACAACAGACTGGCCTGATTGTCACGCAGACTATCAAGATTATCGTAGTCGCCTAAAAATAGACTGCCAAGCACACCACCTAAGACGAGCACGGCAAGTGGAAATAGCTGTTTCATGGTCACCTCACTGCCTCATAAGAAGCCTGCTTTGGATCAAAATGCCAGTGCCTTCACAAAGGGGTGATTATTTCTGTTGTTTTGTGAAGAAATATGCCAAAAATCCTACAAATCTGAAACATAGACTGCCGTTTGCGAAAAAATGTTGCAAAAGCATTCAGGTGGGTTTGACTTATCTAAATATGCGCCTTATACGCAGCAGCTCAGAATTACCTTTGACGCGAATCTGGTTTTGCGTCGATCAAAAACGGAGACGGAGCGATGAAACGCACCTTTCAACCATCAAACTTGGTTCGCAAACGCCGCCACGGTTTTCGCTCGCGTATGGCGACAAAGAACGGCCGTAAAATCCTGAACGCACGTCGTGCGCGCGGCCGGAAGTCATTGAGCGCATAATTTACGCGCCATCGACAAAAGTTCCAAGGCACCGCCAGTTGGGAGTGTGAGCATGTCAGATGGACAGCACACAAATACCCTGCAAGCGGTGTCTTTTTCTGTTTCTGGCATTCAAGTCATTGAAAAGCGTCCCGACTTTTTGCGCGCAGCGCGTGGACAACGCCATCATTCCAAAACAGTCATCGTTCAAAAATTTGACCGCAAGGACGGTGCGGGAATTCGCGTGGGTTTCACTTGTTCGAAAAAGGTTGGAAACGCCGTGCTACGCAATCGGGCCAAACGGCGATTGCGGGCGGCCGCACAGATGATACTGGCACAACACGGTCAAATGGGGTGCGATTACGTTTTAATCGGCAAACACGACACAACGGCAAATTTGCCGTTTGATCGACTGCAGTCAGATTTGAAATATTGCTTGTCCCACCTTGCAAACGGGCGCACGAAATGAGCCCGCTTGCATGGATATTCTCGCTCCCCGTTAAAGGGTATCGCCTTATTTTTTCGCCATGGGTTGGGTATAATTGTCGGTATCAACCAACCTGCAGCCAATACGCATTAGACGCCCTGAACGAACACGGCGGCCTGATCGGCGGATTTTATGCTGCGCGTCGCATATTGCGATGCAATCCATGGGGCGGATGCGGTTATGATCCCGTTCCGCCCAAAAAAGACACATCAAACACGTAGTGCGAGCCCACCATCCCGCGTTTTGGTGCGGGTTGGAATGGATGCACGATCAATTTCACCGCAAATTGTAAAATAGACATCTTGCAAAAAATGCTGGTCATCAAAATACCATGTGTGACCGTGGTTGAACGATTCATCGCGAAAACGGTTTTCGTAATATTCACCGCAATGAACATCGGCAACTTTGTCATGCAATGGGGACTCTAATCCACGTCTGCCAGCGCGCGGTGCGACACCAATACGTTTTACGGCAGAAACCGACAGCGCATTGTCGAATGGATTGTGGTAATTCGTTAATCGCGCACAATGCCGATATAATGATGATGATTTTGGATTCCCCGCAGACAACGAGGCAACCGATACATCCGCACCGACCAACATCACTTGGCTAACGGACCAACTTTTTTGCGCGATATCTGCGGTATCGTCGGCATCATCAAATGCCTCTCGCACGACATATGCCCCCATGGAATGCGCCAGAACATGCATATCGATTTTGCATGCGGGCTCTTGCATCTTTGCGAATGCGTGAATGCCATGTTTCACCAACATCAATGCTGACTTTTTGGCATCGTGGCGATCTTCAAGATAGTTCAAAACATTATCTGCTGATGGCCAATCAAAACTAACAACAACCCCATCAAAGCCATTGCGTTCCAACCCGCGCTGCAATTTTCGTTGGCGTTCCAAAACGGTTTCTTGGGAGTTATTGTACCCATGCACATAAAATACAATGTCACCCGTCGTCTGCGTATTCTGTGTGCCTGAACTGGCCTGTTCTATAACAGCGTCGCGCCAGGCTCGAAGGACATTTTGTGGCGAAATTTTGGGGTATCCTCATCGGACGGTACGCCCAAGAAATAGACGGCCCCTGGTTCATTGCTAAATCCATCTGCAGATTTGGAACGGGCAACCAACATATAATCCATAAGTAAAACTCCTAATAAAATAGGGTCATGGTACCATATTTCGTGGATTTAAGAAACAACATTGCTTGTGCAACATCTCTGGATTCAGTACATCGGCCCCATGTTAGATGACCTTGATGATATCCACGCATTGTTCGCGGGCGCTCCCTCGACAACCGAGTTCAAAAAATTACGCAAGCGCATTGTTCGCAACGTGCGCGAAGCGATTGAACAGTTTGGCATGATTGAACGGGATGCGCGGTGGCTGGTGTGTTTATCGGGAGGCAAGGACAGCTACACGCTCTTGGCAGTTTTATACGAATTGAAGTGGCGGGGTCTTTTGCCCGTTGAAATTTTGGCCTGCAATTTAGATCAGGGTCAACCTGGGTTTCCCGCAACAGTTCTTCCTGAGTTCTTGGAAAAAATGGGCGTTCCCCATCGCATCGAATATCAGGACACCTATTCC
>CAXACF010000322.1:0-3032 GCA_963967125.1 uncultured Rhodobacterales bacterium
CACACGAAAAGGGGCCATTGTCGCCGCGTTTTCGTGGGGAACACGCGCTGCGCCGCTATCCAAATGGCGAAGAGCGCTGCATCGCCTGTAAGCTATGCGAGGCGATTTGTCCTGCGCAGGCCATTACGATTGATGCCGAACCACGTGACGACGGCAGCCGCCGCACCACACGCTATGACATCGATATGACAAAATGCATCTACTGCGGTTTCTGCCAAGAGGCCTGCCCAGTGGACGCAATTGTCGAAGGTCCGAATTTCGAATTCTCAACAGAAACCCGTGAAGAGCTTTTCTATGACAAAGACAAGCTTTTGGCGAACGGCGAACGTTGGGAAGCGGAAATCGCACGCAACCTTGAATTGGATGCACCTTACCGATGAACACGTCCAAGAACCCATTTGAAGAGATGATGCGCGCAGCACAGGACATGGCACAAGCCATGAACCCTGCGCTTGAGACGTTCTCTCCCAAAGGGTTCGAAGCGATGATGCCGAAAATGCCAAAGGACATGATGGAAATGGTGTTTGGCAATACCTTCAACAGCGAAGGTTTAGACGCCAAAACCCGTTTGTTGCTGACCTTGGCGGGATTAACGATGCAAGGGGCGCAAAACGACGTCGCCCTGCGCCAAACGGTGCGCCACCTGAAAGAGGCGGACGCACGCGACCAAGAGATTATTGAAACCATCGGTCAGATGTCGATGTTTGCGGGAGTGCCTGCCATGACACGTGCGATGCAGTTGGCCCAAGAGGTCATGGAAGATAAAGAGGACACAGAGAAATGAGCGTAATGGCTTTTGCATTTTACCTGTTTGCACTCTGCACGATTGCGGGGGGACTGTTCACAGTCATCAGCCGCAATCCCGTGCATTCGGTGCTCTGGTTGATTTTGGCGTTTCTGTCATCTGCGGGGCTGTTTGTTCTGCTGGGTGCGGAATTCGTCGCCATGTTGCTGATTATTGTTTACGTCGGCGCGGTTGCGGTTCTGTTCCTGTTTGTCGTGATGATGTTGGACATTGATTTCGCGGCCCTAAAGGCCGAGATGGCGCAATACCTGCCATTGGCGTTACTGATCGGTGTAATCCTGTTGATGCAATTGGCGATGGCCTTTGGCGCATGGGATTTTGCAGAACATGCGCAGGATCATTTGGGTGCACCAACACCAAGTGACGCGCACAACACCGAGGCATTGGGTCTGATCCTATATGATCAATACTTCCTATTGTTCCAATTGGCGGGGCTGATCCTACTGGTTGCGATGGTGGGTGCGATTGTTCTGACGCTGCGCCATAGAAAAGACGTGAAACGGCAAAATGTGCTGGCGCAAATGTATCGCGATCCAGCCACTGCCATGGAACTAAAAGATGTGAAACCGGGGCAGGGCCTTTAAGGCCCGCTTGGGAACAAGAACAAGGAAACCGAGGAAAATATGATTGGTTTAGAACACTATCTGACAGTTGCGGCGACGCTTTTTGTCATTGGTATCTTTGGGCTCTTCCTGAACCGGAAGAACGTCATCATCCTATTGATGTCGATTGAATTGATGCTGCTTGCAGTGAACATCAATTTGGTCGCCTTCTCCAGTTACTTGGGCGATTTGGTGGGGCAGGTGTTTACACTGTTTGTCCTAACCGTTGCCGCCGCCGAGGCCGCGATTGGCCTTGCGATTTTGGTCAGCTTCTTCCGCAACCGTGGCACAATCGCGGTGGAAGATGTGAACGTGATGAAGGGGTAAAACCATGGAAAAGATTATCCTATTTGCCCCATTGGTCGGCGCGATTATCGCGGGCTTTGGCTGGCGTCAAATCGGCGAAAAGGGCGCGATGTATGTCACAACGGGTCTGTTGTTCTTGGCCTGTTTGCTAAGTTGGATTGTGTTCCTTGGTCTAGGTCAGGACACCCAATACATTCCGATCCTGCGTTGGATTGAAAGCGGTGCACTAAGCACCGATTGGTCCATCCGCATGGACCGTTTGACAGCGATCATGTTGATTGTTGTGACATCTGTATCCTCGCTGGTTCACCTATATAGCTTTGGCTACATGGACCACGATCCAGCGTGGAAAGATGGCGAAAGCTATAAGCCACGCTTCTTTGCCTATCTATCATTCTTTACATTCGCGATGTTGATGTTGGTGACATCCGATAACCTTGTTCAAATGTTCTTTGGTTGGGAAGGGGTTGGCGTTGCCTCATACCTGTTGATCGGGTTTTATTATCGCAAACCAAGCGCGAATGCCGCCGCGATCAAAGCGTTTGTTGTAAACCGCGTTGGGGATTTTGGTTTTGCTCTTGGGATCTTTGGCCTTTTCTATCTAACCGATAGCATTCGCTTTGATGATGTTTTTGCCGCCGCACCGATGTTGGCGGAAACACAGCTTCATTTCCTATGGACAGAATGGAATGCGGCGAACCTATTGGCATTCCTATTGTTTGTGGGCGCTATGGGGAAATCGGCACAGTTGTTGTTGCACACATGGTTGCCCGACGCGATGGAAGGTCCGACACCTGTATCCGCGCTAATCCACGCTGCAACGATGGTTACGGCGGGCGTGTTCCTGGTGTGTCGTATGTCGCCCTTGATGGAATATGCACCAGAGGCGATGGCATTTGTCACATTCTTGGGCGCAACAACCGCGTTTTTTGCGGCAACCGTGGGTTTGGTGCAAAACGACATCAAACGCGTGATCGCCTACTCAACCTGTTCGCAGTTGGGCTATATGTTCGTAGCCGCGGGTGTGGGCGTTTATTCGGTTGCGATGTTCCACCTGTTCACACACGCGTTTTTTAAGGCGATGTTGTTCCTTGGCGCGGGATCGGAGATCCACGCGATGCACCACGAACAGGACATGCGCAACTACGGCGGTCTGCGTAAGAAAATGCCCTATACCTTCTGGGCCATGATGATCGGTACATTGGCCATCACAGGTGTTGGTCTTCCTCTCACCTATTACGGATCTGCGGGCTTCCCCTCCAAGGACGCTGTGATCGAAAGCGCACGGGGCGGGCCAGGCGGGGGGTATGCTATTTGGA
>CAXACF010000323.1:0-3027 GCA_963967125.1 uncultured Rhodobacterales bacterium
CAGCGCCCCAACGAACACATCACCTGCAATCGGAATGTAGTAAAAATGGCTGATCGAGGCGGGGAAACATGCAAAATCCGCATAGGTCATTCCCCACAAAACAACAGGCAGAAAAAACGCAGTGTACCCGATGATCAGATGCACCCGTTCTTCACTGGCACTAAACGGCAGTTTTTTCACGTTTGTCGGACTGGGTTTTAGAAAATTAAACATTTGAAGGAAATTTAGATCGATAAAGTTTAAAACTTTATGAGGATTACCTAAATATTTACGAAGGTCGACAAGGGAAGAGGAAAGCATGGTCGCACAAAAAATTGCCACCTGTTGTTATTGCGGCACGAAAGCGGCACTGGTTTTGCGTGGAAAAGACAGCCATGAACTAAGCTGTGGATCCTGTGGCGCACCTTTGCACGATCTGAAACGTCTGCCTGTTGAACCGCGTGCCAAAACGCCAAAAAAACGCCCCGCTGATCCTTGGCACCCTGTTTCGCAAAAGCCCGCCAAAAAGATGAAAACCCAAAAGAAACCCAAGAAAAAGAAAGGGTTCAGTTTCATGAAAGCGGCCTTTGATGTGATCGAAGATGTGTTCGATGAAATCCTAGATTGACGCATTTCTGTGTGTGTGCGGCGCAGTTACGCTGGAACACCTGCGGAAAACGTGTATAGGGGTAGGTAATCTGATCAGGAGCTGCCCATGAATTATGATGAACCAGGTTTGGTCGAGGCGACGCATCGCGACATCATCGCCCCAATCGAGGATATTTTGGATGCCGCACGCAACGGCAAAATGTTCATTCTGGTCGATCACGAAGATCGCGAAAACGAAGGCGATTTGGTGATCCCTGCGCAAATGGCGACCCCTGATGCGATCAATTTTATGGCAACCCATGGACGCGGATTGATTTGTTTGGCGATGACATCGGATCGGGTGGATGATCTGGGTCTGGATTTGATGCGCACAAATAACTCCTCCCGTCATGAAACCGCGTTCACAGTGTCGATTGAGGCGCGTGAAGGCGTGACAACGGGTATTTCGGCCCATGACCGCGCACGGACTGTTTCGGTGGCGATTGACGCATCAAAGGGACCGGCAGATTTGGCCTCACCCGGGCATGTGTTTCCGCTGCGCGCGCGCAAAGGTGGTGTGTTGGTCCGTGCAGGCCATACCGAGGCCGCCGTTGATATCAGCCGCCTTGCGGGATTAAACCCATCAGGTGTGATTTGTGAAATCATGAACGAAGATGGATCAATGGCCCGCCTGCCTGATCTGATTTCATTTGCACAAAAACATGGCCTGAAAATTGGAACGATCAGTGATCTGATCGCCTATCGCCGACGTCATGACAATTTGGTCAGCGTAAAGAACGAAACCACGGTCACATCGGAATTCGGTGGCGATTGGCAGATGCGCGTGTTCGAAGATGAAACGCACGGTGATCAACACGTGGCCCTGATCAAGGGGGACATCAGCGGGGATGATCCCGTTTTGGTACGTATGCATGCCATGGACCCGATGTTGGACATTATCGGTGCGGGACCAAAAGGGCGGACAAATGAATTTGGCGATGCCATGGATATCGTCGCGCAAGCGGGTCGCGGTGTTGTAGTTCTGTTGCGTGATACATCGATGAAGTTTGAAGAGGCCGAGGACAGCAGTCCCAAAACACTGCGCCAATATGGGCTTGGCGCACAGATTTTGTCGGCGCTGGGGCTGTCAAAACTTACGCTACTGACCAATTCACCAACGCCCAAGGTTGTCGGGCTTGAGGCTTATGGATTGGAAATTACAGGCACACAAAAAATTTCGGAGCTGGGATAATGGCATCAAATGAAACGCACTATGTTCTGGAGCGCCCAAGTTTTGATAAACCTGTCAAATTACTGATTGTGGTGTCGCCCTATTACAAACAAATTGCCGATCAACTGGTCACTGGGGCCAAGGCCGAGATTGAGGCCGCAGGGGGCACATGGGATCTGATCGAGGTGCCAGGCGCATTGGAAATCCCCACCGCCATCGGCATTTCCGAACGCCTTAGCAATTTTGATGGCTATGTGGCGTTGGGTTGCGTGGTGCGGGGGGAAACAACGCATTATGAAACGGTCTGCAATGACAGTTCGCGCGCGTTGACCATGTTGGGGTTGCAGGGCTTGTGCATTGGGAACGGTATCCTGACCGTAGAAAATATGGATCAGGCAACTGTGCGTGCCGAAGCGAATGGGCAAAATAAAGGGGGCGGCGCGGCAGCTGCGGCCTTGCATTTGATTGCATTGACCCGTAAATGGGCCGCTCCGCGCAAAGGTGTGGGATTCCGCCCCTCAGATGACGCGTATCAACTTGCATCGGATTAAACGACATTATGACCACTCGTCCTGAACTCTCTGGTAACCAAAAACGCAAAATGCGCACGGCAAGCCGCCTATATGCGGTGCAAGCCTTATTTCAGATGGAACATTCAGGACAGGCCAGCGATGTTGTGGCGCGTGAATTTTTGGATCACCGTTTTGGCGCGATCTATGACGAAGGCGAGATGCAAGAGGGCGATCCAGACCTATTTGAAAAGATCGTGAATGATGCGGTGAACCATCAGGCGCTGATCGACCAAATGACCGATCGCGCATTGGTGGCCAAATGGCCGATTGCACGGATTGATCCAACATTGCGGTCCCTGTTTCGTGCCGCAGGTGCGGAATTGACACAATCCGATACCCCGCCCAAGGTTGTGATCGTGGAATATGTCGATCTGGCCGCGGCCTTTTACCCAGACGGGAAAGAGTCCAAATTCTGCAACGCAGTTTTGGATCATATGGCCCGCGAGGCAAAGCCCGAGGCGTTTTAAGGCATTTCCACGTCACATTGGTTAAAGTTGGAGTGCATTGTTTTGTTTCCAATCCGACTTAGGGCGGCGCTAAGAACGGAATAGGTTTGGAACGCTGCATTTCACTAAATGTCAAGGGACAGGACTAATTTTATTGTACCACTCATGCGAGGTCTGAGCTAACGGGAAGCTTAATCGCATACGATTCAGT
>CAXACF010000324.1:0-3025 GCA_963967125.1 uncultured Rhodobacterales bacterium
TCTTGATCGACCAAGAGGGGGGGCGTGTTCAACGTTTGGTTCCCCCAATGGCGACACAATTTTTGCCCCCCCTTGATCATGCGGGCGCAGCAGGGGCAGGGGCGGGTGCTGCATTTTTTGCACGTTACGCCATTATAGGTCATGAACTGCGCGGATATGGTATTGATGTGAATTGCGCACCGAATTTGGATATTGCGCGGGATCATACCCATCCATTTTTACAAAATCGCTGTTACGGACGCACGCGTGATGATGTCTCTGCACTTGGGCGGGCGGCCTATGATGGTTTGTTGGCGTCAGGCGTTATGCCCGTGATCAAACATATGCCCGGTCATGGGATGGCCATTGCCGACAGTCACAAGGGGCTGTCGCGTGTGACAGAAAGCTATGACTATCTGATCGAAAATGATTTTGCGGTTTTTGCGGATTTTTCCGATGCAAAGATGGGGATGAGCGCACATATCCTGTTTGACGCGATTGATCCGCTTTGGCCAGCGACGCTGTCACCGCGGATGATTGATATTACGCGTCGGGAATTGGCATTTGACGGGCTGTTAATGACAGATGATCTGTCGATGGAGGCCTTGCCAGGCACCATTCCAACGCGTGCCATGGCGGCGCAGCGGGCGGGGATTGATATTGTTTTGCACTGCAACGGGGACGCAGGTGAAATGCAATCTGTGGCCGAAGTTTTGGAACAACCCACACCCAAAACGCGCCAACGCATGCAGGCCGCGATTGGGGCGCGTGATGCACTGGTGCCACAATCGCTTGACATCGACGCACTGCGCGCGCAGCTTGGTGTTTAACGCAAACCAGATCCAAGAAACATGAGCGAGCATCACGATCTATTTCCGTCCAACGATGACGCGCAATCCGTGTCCGACAGATTGTCGGCCGAAGCGCTGATTGTGGATGTGGATGGGTTTGAAGGGCCGCTTGATCTGTTATTGACCCTGTCGCGCACGCAAAAGGTTGATTTGATGCGCATTTCCATTTTGGAACTGGCACAACAATATTTGGATTTTGTGGAACGGGCCAAGGCGTTGCGTATCGAATTGGCGGCGGATTATTTGGTGATGGCGGCCTGGTTGGCCTTTTTGAAATCGCGGCTATTGCTGCCGCCTGATCCCGCGGATGAGGGGCCAAGCGGCGAAGAAATGGCCGCACATCTTGCGTTTCAGCTTGAACGGCTTCAGGCGATGCGTGATTGCGCCGCGCGCCTAATGGCACGGGATCAAAAGGGGCGCGATTTCTTTGTTCGTGGGATACCCGAAAACGTCGAAACTGTGCGTACGGTGAATTACACCGCCAATTTGTTGGATTTGATGCAGGCCTATTCCCGTATTCGCACACGGGACGAATTTCGCCCCTTTGTCATGGATCGCAACGATATTTTTACGATGGAAGAGGCGTTGGAACGCATGCGTGGTTTAATCGGCTTTGCCGTCGATTGGGTGGATATCTCAAGCTATCTGCCCGATGGGTGGGGCGCATCCCCCATGCGCCGACGCGCCGCGACCGCATCCACATTTGCAGCCTCGCTTGAATTGGCCAAGGCTGGCAAAGTAGAGTTGCGCCAAAGTGAAACATTTGCCCCGCTAGAATTGCGCAGAAAGGCACAAGAGAATGAGTGATCCAGAGGGAAATGCAAACGATACACTGTTTGAGGCGCCCCCAATGGGCGAACAAGAGCGTATGGTTGAGGCTATTTTATTTGCCTCGGCAGATCCTGTCAGTGTGAAAGAGTTAAATGATCGTATGCCACACGGCTGCGACGCGGCAGAGGCGCTGGTGCATCTACAAAAACGCTATGAAGGGCGCGGCGTGCATGTCACGCGCGTGGGCGAGGCATGGGCCATTCGCACAGCGGGCGATTTGGGTTTCTTGATGCAAAAAGAAACGGTTGAAACCCGCAAATTGTCGCGTGCGGCCATCGAAACGCTGGCCATCATCGCCTATCACCAACCTGTAACACGTGCCGAGATTGAGGAAATTCGCGGCGTCACCGTATCGCGCGGCACCATTGATTTGCTGATCGAAATGGATTGGATCCGATTTGGCCGCCGCCGTATGACGCCTGGACGTCCCGTGACATTTGTTGTGACACAGAATTTCCTGGATCACTTCGGTTTAGAAAGCGCACGTGATCTCCCAGGATTGAAAGAACTGCGTTCAGCCGGACTGTTAGAAAGCCGCCCGCCCCCCGTCGAGCCCACACCAACGGACGAGGACGAAGACCAAACGGAGTTGTTTGAGGACTAAGCGGTAATTTTTGTTTCGTTCGTCAACATCGGGTCCGCCCGATAGTTGGGGATAGGGGCGGTTTCAGGGGAAATATTGTGGCGATCACAAATTTTTTGCATGTAGGACCCTTTGGGCGGAATTCCCTGATAGGTTTCGCGCAGGTGCAGTTTTGTTGATCCAAACAGATGAATAAAACGCACGGGGTTTGCCTCAAACTCAAAATCAAATTCTGGGTTAAGGTATTCGTGGTTCAAAGCGGAATCAAAATGCCAATAGCGCGAAAAATGTTGCCCGTTGTTGATTTCACCCGTGGTGCGCAAGGCCCAGGTTAATACATTCGGGCCAGTTGTCGTCCAAGGCAGTGAATTCAACGTTGGCAAATTCCCCTCTGAAATCTGGTCCAACAGTGGGTCAAGACGCTGTTTGCGCCACCAGAATGGAATTGGAACCCGCGCTTCAAGGAAATTGCGCACAAGATGCAGTGCGACGGAGTGACGTGGTATTTTCAGGACACAGTTGTTTACAGTACCCTTTTTATAGTTGATCCCAAAATAATACTCTTTTTCGTAATCGATAGGGCGCAGGCAATAGACATCCAAATCAACCCACATGAAATCGGTTTTTTGAAGCAGATGTAAGCGCCAAATATCGGAATAAATGCCGTTGGAATAGCGCATATCGGCGCTTTGAATGTCGGATTGTTGATAAATGTCGCCTGCGTCGTGGTGTTCGACATAATCTGGTATGTTGTCGACGGGGCCTTTGGTGAACAAGTGAA
>CAXACF010000325.1:0-3024 GCA_963967125.1 uncultured Rhodobacterales bacterium
TGATTAATATGATATCTGCAAGGAAATTCACTCAACAAAGATAAATCCCTTTCAATAATAATCTTTTCAGCGATATCTGAGACACCTTGTAAACCTAATCTTGTTGCCACTTCGCCCTGATTAATGCATGAATTTTTAGCTAATTCATAATCCTCGGCATGTTGCATAATCAGAACATCAATGTCTGAAGCATAGTTCATTATTCTAGACATCAATTCAGAATTTTGGATAGTTTTATTAACATCACTAAACCCAATAATTCCTCTTGCTTTTAACAAACCAAATTCAGTCATCTGATTACCCTCCATCTGTCTAGTAATCGAAGCACATGGAAAAAGATTTACCTTAGCTTTATCTCTACCCCTTCTAATTATAAAGTCCACCATAGATACGTTGTCTATAACTGGCTTAGTATTTGGCATAGTTACAATTGAAGTTACCCCACCCGCCAAAGCTGCTTGGCTTAATGTTCTAAAATTTTCTTTATATTCAAAGCCAGGCTCTCCAACAAAAGCTTTCATATCAACTAATCCAGGAATAGCTACTAGGCCTTTCAAATCGATTTTTTCTGCTGATTTAGATATACCTGATTTTTTTCCAATGGATTTTATTTTTCCTTTTTCATCAATAACTATATTTCCTATTTCATCCATTTTTTGAGATGGGTCGATAATTCTTACATTTGTCAAAATTTTTTCTTTCATTTATTTACAGTACAATTTTAAACATGCCATCATAACAGCCACACCTAATTCAACTTGCTCTTTCACGAGGCTAACATTTATGTCATCTGCTAATTTAGTATCAATCTCAACACCTCTGTTCATTGGACCGGGGTGCATTAGTAAAGGTACGCACGATCCACGATTTCCAAGGTTTCTCGCACATTGTGATCCGTAATCAGGACGCCAATACCACGCGTCTTTAGGTCGGAAACTAAATCTCGAATGTCGCTGACTGAAATCGGATCAACGCCAGCAAACGGTTCGTCTAACAGTAGATATTTGGGCTTTGCAGCCAGGGCTCTGGCAATTTCGACGCGTCGGCGTTCCCCACCAGATAAGGCAACGGCAGATGTTCTTCTTAGATGTTCAATAGAAAATTCGCCAAGCAATTCTTCTAATCGTTCGCGGCGGGTGTGACGATCAGGTTCTGAAACATCCAATATTGCTGAAATATTGTCTTCCACGCTTAGCCCGCGAAAAATGGACACTTCTTGGGGTAAATATCCAATACCAAGTCGGGCGCGGCGATACATGGGTAGGGTAGAAACATCGACACCATCAACTTTGACTTGGCCGCCATCAGGGTTGACCAAACCAGCAATCGAATAAAACGTTGTCGTTTTGCCAGATCCGTTTGGTCCAAGCAGTGCAACAACTTCACCGCGATGCAACTGCATGGATACATCATGGATCACGGTGCGTTTTTTGTAACTTTTTCTTAGGCCCTTAATGGTTAGCCCAGAGTCTGATGATACTTCGTTCAATGTTGCTTCGGCCAACGTCAATTACCCCCTGGGATTAACGTTGTGGACACGCGGCCTGTCATCACAGCCGATCCAGTGTCTGTGTTCAATTCAATGTTCTCAGCATTCAGCGTATTACCCGCTTGGACTAGCATCGCATTTCCGTTTAAATAAATCATGTTCTCGGACAATTGATATGTCGCCTCGTCACCTTTGGCGACGTCGCCAGAACTTTCTAAATAGACCGAGCCAGATGCATAAATTGTCTTTATGTCACTCTGATCTTCTGTGTATTCAATCCGAACAAACGCAGCAGTTAATTTTGTGAGCCCTTGTATAATTTCGACAGCTCCAGACATCTGGATTTGACCCGTTACTTCGTCTATTTCCATTTTGTCAGCCTGCGCCTCAATCGGTTGACTGCTATCTTCAGCCAATGATCCGAATTGTCCCGCAGTATCTTGGGCAACAACGTATGTGGTCGTAAAAATAAGAACCAATATCGTGCGAAGAAATGTCATAAATTGTCCAATTCGTTATTGCTCTGGATTGTATATCAGTTTCACGTTGTCAGTAAAAACAAATCTACGAGGTGAGGTGGAAGTTTGGCGAAATATCTCCAATTTCTCTGAGGTGATTAAATTATTTCGATCAATTAATTTTACACTCCCATCAAAAACAGAATTGGTCATATCACGATTTGTGAGCAGTTTGCCAGCATTCACTTGTCGCGTTTGATCGTCGGTCATCACGACATTGCCGATGAATTCAACGGAGTCTGCTGCGGTGTCCAAACGTGCTTGGGTTGCCGTGATGATGCCTATGGAAATTTGATCATCGATAAATTCTGCGCGCACAGTCTTAAACGTCGTAACTTCTTGTTTGCCCTTTGCGGGCACAAGCCGTTCGGCTGATACCCTGACTTCAGTGCCGTTTTGTGTTGAGCCGATGTAAAGCGGATTGGCAACAGCTTGTTCTCTTAACCGTTCGCTAATTTCACGAACAGAGAAGGGCAAGTTGGTTTGATCGGTTTGCCCGCGTGATAGAGCAAAAACACCGACGATTAACAGGATCGCAACCGCGGGCAAAATTAGTTTCACAGCAAATATGGTCTGTGAATATGTCAACTTGCGCCCTGCCATTGTGCATCAGTGCGAGAAGATATCTTCGTCGGGCCATCCTTTTAAATCAAGCAAGGCACGTTGTGGCAGAAAATCGAAACAGGCTTGGGCAATTTCTGCGCGTTCTTCACGTTCCAACCGTGTATTCAATACGTCCCGCAAACGATGCAAATAAAGAACATCTGATGCCGCATAGGACACTTGTGCATCTGAAAGCTTATCTGCACCCCAATCGCTGGATTGTTGCTGTTTGGAAATGTCGACGTCTAACAATTCCTGAAGTAGGTTTTTCAAACCATGTCTGTCGGTATATGTGCGCACCAACTTGCTTGCGATTTTAGTGCAGTAAACAGGGGCAGTCAGGGCACCGAATGCGTGATACATCGCTGCAATATCAAATCGGCCAAAATGGAATAGCTTTAGGACCTTTGGATT
>CAXACF010000326.1:0-3017 GCA_963967125.1 uncultured Rhodobacterales bacterium
TCCAACGCGAGGCCAACAATTCATAAACTCACCACACCTAAATCACCTCTTTTGAAACTCCAAGATTTTTGATC
The DNA here is from genome assembly GCA_963967125.1 of uncultured Rhodobacterales bacterium. Lineage (GTDB taxonomy): Bacteria > Pseudomonadota > Alphaproteobacteria > Rhodobacterales > Rhodobacteraceae > HIMB11. The sequence continues at coordinate 75 of CAXACF010000326.1, forward strand.
TAGCCAATCCAAAGATTGGCAGGCGCCGACCACCCCCATTGGGCGGCACTTTCATCGCCACCCGTGGTCGGCTTAGCGCATGATCGAATAGACACTAAAAAACTTAGACACGTCACTAAGTCCATTGAGAAATTAAATACGTAGTCAAACCAGTGGAAAAAGAACGTCTTTCCACTGAATCCATCGACATTTGAACAAAGAGTGGTGTGTGACACCACCCTACCCGCGCTTTGCCTCGATCAATTCAATCGCTTTGGCAACCGCTTCATCAATGCTCAACTCGGTTGTGTCCAGATGCATCGCATCATCCGCTGGGCGCAGGGGGGCATCGGCGCGATTCATGTCGCGGTCGTCCCGTTCCTTGACCTCGGCCAATACCTGATCCAACGACGCATCCTGCCCCCGTTCGATCAATTCGTCATAGCGGCGCTTGGCGCGTGCCTCCGCACTCGCGGTGACAAATAATTTCGCGGGCGCATCGGGGCAAATCACCGTGCCAATATCGCGCCCATCCAACACCGCCCCACCCGCACGTGCGGCGAATGCGCGTTGGAAATCCAGCAATGCGGCCCGCACCTCGGCAATAACCGCAACCTTGGACGCCGCTTGGGCCACATCAGCGGCGCGCAAATCATCGCGCGCCAAATCATCCTCGGACAGGGTCAAGGCCGCCTCGATTGGATCATGTCCATCCATCATTTTGCGCCCCACCGCCCGATACAGCAGGCCCGTGTCCAAATGCGGACACCGAAAATGCGCAGCAACGGCGCGGGCGATTGTCCCCTTACCCGCCGCAGCTGGCCCGTCTATTGCGATTGCAAAGGGCATTTTTAAACCCTGATCCGTTCAATATGTGCGCCCAGATCACCCATCAACTGTTCAAAAATCGGAAAGGATGTGGCGATTGGACCGCCATCATTCACTGCAACCGCGGATTTTGATGCAAATCCAAGGATTAGGAAAGACATCGCAATGCGATGATCAAGGAATGTTTCACAGGTTGCACCACCCGGTACATTCCCTGCCCCCAAACCAGTGACAGCCCACCAATCTTCGCCCTCATCCACCGTAATGCCATTTGCACGTAACCCTTGGGCCATGGCGTCGATGCGATCACTTTCCTTGACCCGCAACTCATGTACGCCGCCCATATGCGTGACGCCTGTCGCATTGGCCGCAACAACGGATAGGATGGGATATTCATCAATCATGCTGGCCGCGCGGTGTTCGGGCACATTGATCCCCTTCATATTCGGAGAATACCGTGCGCGCAGATCGGCGACAGGTTCGCCCCCCTCTTCGCGTTCATTTTCAAAGGTTAGATCTGCGCCCATCTCTTGCAATGTGGTGAACAACCCCGATCGTGTGGGGTTTAGGCCAATGTTTGGCACCAACACATCCGATCCGGGCGTAATCAAGGCCGCACACACGGGAAACGCAGCGGATGATGGATCACGTGGGACATGAATTGTTTGGGGCTGTAGTTCTGGTTGCCCCGTCAGGGTGATCACCCGACCCTCATTCGTATCCTCAACCGTTAATTCAGCGCCAAAGCCGCGCAACATACGTTCGGTGTGATCGCGCGTGGCCTTGGGTTCGACAACCACGGTTTTGCCAGGCGCATTCAGGCCTGCCAACAATATGGCCGATTTCACCTGCGCCGAGGCGACAGGCAAATGATATTCCACAGGCACAGGGTTTTCGGCCCCAACAATCGTCAATGGCAAACGCCCCTGTGATCGTCCCACCGATTGCGCCCCGAACAGCGCAAGTGGATCGGTGATCCGCGCCATTGGGCGTTTGTTCAAACTGGCGTCCCCAGTAAAGGTCACTATAATGGGCGATGTCGCCATCATCCCCATGATCAATCGCACGCCTGTTCCCGAATTGCCGCAATCAATCACCGTATCAGGTTCGGCCAATCCCCCAACGCCCACACCATGTACTGTCCAGTGCCCTGGCCCATGCTGAGAAACCTCGGCCCCAAAGGCGCGCATCGCTTTGGCCGTGTCCAACACATCTTCGCCCTCAAGCAGGCCAAAAATTTCGGTTTTCCCAACAGCCATGGCCCCAAACATCAGGGATCGATGTGAAATCGATTTGTCCCCAGGAACATGCGCCGTGCCCGTAAGGGGATTTGCATGACCTGCTTGCATTGGAATGGGCGTGCCGTGTCCAGACATGTGGCGTCCTTTATGTCTTGATTGCTTAAAATTCGTCTCTTGTTAGCGGAACCAGTCCCCAAGGTCTAGGCGTGCGGCTTCTGAAACGTCAAATAATGCGCGCCCCGCCCCTCACGAAAGGCTTTTTGTTCATACCGCGTGGAAATCCAATCCTGCCAAGGGCTGCGCCAATCGCTTGGCCCCTCTGCCAACCACTCAAATCCTGCCTTGGGCACTTCTTGCAATGTTTGGCGCACGTAATCGGGAATATCGGTGGCCACCCGCAAAATGGCACCAGGTTTTAGGACATCATAAAGGGGCAGCAAATGCTCTTGCGTTACAAATCTGCGCCGATGATGGCGCTTCTTGGGCCATGGGTCAGGATAAAGCAGAAATGCCTTTGACACAGATGCCTTTGGCAAGACATCAAACAAATGACGTGCATCGCCAGGATGAATGCGGACGTTTTCACAGGGCGTTTCGCGCAATTTTTGCAACAACATCGCAACGCCGTTCAAAAATGGCTCACACCCGATAAAGCCCACATCGGGGTTGGATCGCGCCTGATGCACCAAATGCTCTCCGCCCCCAAAGCCAATTTCCAACCACAGGTCCTTTTGACCAAAGAGTGCCTGCAAATCCAACTGCGTCCGATCTGGATTAACATCCCAAGACACATTTGGAACGCTCAGGCGCTCCAAATCCTCATCCAAGGCTTCAATCTGCGCAGGACGCAGGGTTTTACCCTTAAAGCGCCCATAAAAATTGCGCCACGGAGATC
>CAXACF010000327.1:0-3011 GCA_963967125.1 uncultured Rhodobacterales bacterium
GTTTCGCTGCGGCAGTTATGCTTTTCTGGGTTCGCCTGAAAGCTTGGGCAATTGATGACGGTGAAGTCTGCGATAAAGCTGTCAAGAGCCGCGCGCTCTGGGCGGCGAAGAAGATGACGAATAAACAGGTTGTGCCAAGCCAGCTCGGTTACCATGCGTACGTTGATTGAAACTGTTGGGTCAGAGCCGCCAATCAAATCCTGAACAAAGTAATCACGACCCTTCATATGCTCTAGCATGTCTGCATGAAGAGCATCAAACCCCTCGGGTGACATTGCTGCGTTGTTTTCCCACCAGATGCTGTCCGCGACTGAAGGTGTCTTAACAACGTGTTTATCTTTTGGTGAACGGCCTGTGAATTTGCCGGTGGTGACCAAAAACGCCCCACCTTGCCCCAGGGTGCCTTCGTCACGCTTGAGTGCTTCTTGGATCAGTGCGGGCTCTAGATAGTTATAATAGACATTCCCCAGACCGCTGATGCCTTGATCGTCTAGTCGGAAATTCGGGTTTACCCGTCCTGATGTCATTTTATAACTCCTTATGCCACTTTGGCGGTTTTACTAAGTGTGGGGAATACATGATGAATTTTCCCCGACTGCGCCCGAGGAACGGCGCCCACAAATTCGCTTTAACATGATGCTGATCCGAGTGAACAGGACACTTTTGTCACCGTTAGCGCAAACATTACATGTTAGCGCAAAAGATAGCGATAACAGTGTCTCGATCGGAAACTTGATTGATCCGTTTGCGCTAACGCTTTGATAGGGAAAATTTGTTTCAGATGCTGAAAACACACAAAAGACGGCTGAAATGACGAATCGCGTTTATTTATTGATTGTTGGGCTAAAAAGCGGGCATACTGGTCGTTAATAATAAGGGCAGTAATAGGTGCGGGTATGTCAAAAATAGCGCTTGTCGATGACGACAGAAATATTCTTACTTCAGTTTCCATGACGCTTGAGGCCGAGGGCTTTGACGTGGAAACGTATAACGATGGTCAGTCTGCGTTAGACGCCTTTAATCGGCGTCTTCCGGATATGGCCGTATTGGATATCAAAATGCCGCGTATGGACGGCATGGAATTGTTACAACGGCTGCGTCAAAAGACGAATATGCCTGTTATTTTCCTGACATCCAAAGACGATGAAATTGATGAAATTCTGGGCCTTCGCATGGGGGCTGACGATTACGTGAAAAAGCCGTTCTCTCAGCGGCTGTTGGTCGAGCGTATTCGCACGCTTTTACGTCGGAAGGAAATCGTCGAAGGAACGGTTACACCGGCGGACAGTGAAGAAACAAAAATCATGGTGCGCGGACATCTGTCGATGGATCCACTACGTCATTCCGTTCGTTGGAAGGATAAAGACGTCACGCTGACCGTCACAGAGTTTTTGTTGCTGCAGGCTTTGGCCCAACGTCCTGGTTTCGTAAAAAGCAGGGATCAATTGATGGATGTGGCCTATGACGATCAAGTCTATGTGGATGATCGTACAATCGATAGCCACATTAAACGGTTACGCAAAAAAATGCGCATGGTGGACGATGAATTCTCTGCCATCGAGACGCTTTATGGTATCGGCTATCGTTATAACGAAGAATAACAATGGCCAGTCTAGATGGGATGCAGATGGGCCAACAACGTGATCCAAACAGCCCCGATGTGGTGATCGGGGAAGACTGGGAAAAAGACGTTGAATTGTCCAATGAGCTCAAGGACTCGCGGCTGCGTCGCGGGTTGTGGGCGTTTCGGAAATCGCCGCTTACGCGGAAAATTGTTACGTTCAACCTAATCGCTTTAAATATATTGATCATCGGCGTTTTGTTTTTGAATTCGTCGCGTGACAACCTTGTTCAGCAACGGGCACGGGCCATGTTGAACGAAGCCGAATTGGTCGGAAATGTCGTTTCGGTATTGCATGCAGGGGGGCAGGATTTGATCCAATCTCCGATGCTTAGTGCGGCGATGACGGACCTTCCTTTGCGCAAGGGCGAACAAGTTTACATATTTGATGCAAATCGTTCAGTTGTGACCACGATGGTAGGGCGCGCGGATATCACCGCAGACGGACTGTCGGATCAATCACAGCCGTTTACTCCGATTACCAATACTTTGGAAATGATTTGGAGCTTTGTCATTGATTTGTCTGGTGTCACGACTGGGGCGGGCGATAAGGCCGATCCAATTGATGTGATTGTGATGTCAATTGACCCTGTTTTATCAGGTAAATCGCGGATCGAAGAATATTCAACAGCAATCGGTCAAAGCGAATTTTTGGCGATGGCCCCAATTCAACGCGACGGTACGGTAATGGGTGTTGTTGCGCTGCGCAGTGCAACGGGTGAAATGAATGCACTGGTAAAGGTTGAACGTGAACGCGTTTTGCAATTGCTGCTTATTGGTACCATCGTGTCGATTGCACTTAGCCTTGTCTTGGCATCCACGATTTCCAACCCGCTGAGTGATCTTGCGACGGCCGCGGAACTGGGCCGAGACAAAAACTCTAATCGTGTTTCGCCCGGTCGCATCCGCATTCCTGATTTATCCGCGCGCCCTGACGAAATTGGGCGATTGTCCTCTGCGCTTCGAGGGATGGTTGCAGCCCTATATGAACGGATCGAAACCAACGAACAGTTTGCCGCGGATGTGGCGCATGAAATCAAAATCCGCTTGCTTCTATGCGGTATGCTGTTGGGACATTGCGGGTGGCAAAACGCGATGACCAGCGCGAAAAATTGTTAGATGTGATTGATCATGACGTCCGTCGTTTGGATCGATTGGTCAGTGATATTTCCAATGCGTCACGCTTGGACAGTGAGTTGGTGAAAGAAACGCAAGAAGAATTCGACCTTTTACGGCTTGTCGAAAATCTAACTGCATATTTGGGTGCGGATGCGGAAAGTAAAGGCGTCGATTTCACTACGGATTTGCCCGATGCACCGGTTGTAATACACGGGCTATGTCTGCATGTTATTCTATCGAGATTTTGGCAACTTCCACCAGATGAGAATTT
>CAXACF010000328.1:0-3008 GCA_963967125.1 uncultured Rhodobacterales bacterium
AGACGGATTGATTTTAAAAAATGGAAATGCCGAGGGTGTTTATGACAGGGATATAAAATCCCCATTTATACGCACAACGACGACCGCTAATCGATTGTTGTTTTCTCTAACTTACCATTTTTACACAGAGGAGTATCCCACCAATGCACCTTTACCGCGAACCCACGCGCCAAGCTTTCGTTTAAATTGAGTTTGCTTGCAAGTGGAATTGGTCAGTCGGACATTTATGAATTGGCAAAATCTATGATTTCGGTTTCCAAATCACCGTAGGCTGTTGGTCGATATTCAAACTCTAACCCCATTTGATCGGCGTAACTGCGCGCTTTTTCGATCAATTCGTCCGTCGGGTTTTGCGCTTGGTAAACCAGTTTTGTGTAATTTCCAAAATACATCGAAATTAGATCAGGATGGCGGTCCAACCCTAAAGGTTTCCACACAAAGGCATCAAATTGTCGGACCAAAAAATCGGTTAAATAAAAGGCCGTGAATTCATCGCGTTTTGCGAAATCTTCGTTGCCTTCAAAAAAGGAATAGCAATGCGGTCCGCGCAGCATTTTGACGCCCAACCGATCACAGGCCGCCTGCAATAGGCCACCGGTGCCGCAATCCGCATAAAGCACATAGATATCTTGATACACAGCACGATTTTGTGCAATCTTTTCCTCGATCATGGGTGTGATCTTTTCGGGCGTGTTGTGCAGGATTGCCGGCAAACATTTCAGGTCAAGGTGGGAAAACCCATGCCGATCAATGATATCCAAAATTTCACGTGCCAATGCCCCGCAGGCCAACAACAAAATGCGCCCCTGATTTTGCGTAAGTGTGGTTTCGCGATGGCTTAGGTCCTGATCCGAAATGTCCATTGGCATGTTCCAAATAAAAAGGCCCGCGCAAGGAGGACGCGCGAGCCTTTGGTTAAACGATGTACTCGTCTATCACAATTGATTGTGCTTGCGCGCAACAAACTCTTTCGCGGTTTCAACCGCGACAGCGGCATCACGACAATAGGCGTCTGCACCGATGGCTTTGCCAAACTCTTCGTTCAATGGCGCGCCACCAACAAGAACGATATAGTCATCACGCACGCCTTGTTCGACCATGGTGTCGATGACGACCTTCATATAAGGCATTGTTGTTGTCAAAAGCGCGGACATGCCCAAGATGTCGGGCTGTTCTGTTTCCAAAGCTTCGATATAGGTCTCAACGGCGTTGTTGATACCCAAATCAACAACTTCAAACCCTGCGCCTTCCATCATCATGGAAACAAGGTTTTTACCGATATCGTGAATGTCGCCTTTCACAGTGCCGATCACCATTTTACCAACACGTGGCGCGCCTGTTTCGGCCAACAATGGTTTTAGGATCGCCATGCCACCCTTCATCGCGTTTGCAGCCAACAGAACCTCTGGAACAAACAGAATGCCGTCGCGGAAATCCTGACCAACAATGGTCATGCCGCCAACCAGCGCTTCTGTCAAAATTTGATAGGGCGCCCAGCCACGCTCTAGCAGGATGTTAACACCTTCTTCGATTTCCTCTTTCAGGCCATCGTAAAGGTCATCAAACATCTGTTGAACCAGTTCCTCATCGTCTAGTTCGGATAGGATGATGTCGTCTTCTTCGGACATAGTCTGCTTCCTTATCAATGCGCCGCGCGCGTTTTGGTTACTTCACCAAATGCCATTTTGTCGCGGCCTAAGTTGGCATTTTGCGACATGAAGCATTTAAATCCCGACCTAGCCTCATTTTTTTGGAACATCTAGGGTTTGGATGATGCAAATAATGCATAATCTTTACAAATGTTCTGTTTTTGTTCTATGTTGCGATCATGGGCAGTAATGTGAATATCCTTCCAAATATCAGGGCACGCGGGCGCGGTGCTGTTGGTGCACCAAAATCACGATTCAATCGACAAGAACGAGACCGGTTTGATGATGGCTGGGATATTGAGGAAGAGGCGCAAGTTTTGCGCACCTGTGTAACCGAAGAACCCGCGAAAAGCGCGATTTCGTATAATGCATCCCCTGATCTTCCCTTTGATCGGTCAATCAATGCCTATCGGGGGTGCGAACATGGATGCGTGTATTGCTACGCGCGGCCCAGTCATAATTATCTGGACCTGTCCTCGGGTCTTGATTTTGAAACCAAGCTTTTCGCAAAAACGGGCGTTGTTGATCATTTGCGTCGTGAATTGGCGCGCCCCAAATATCAGGTTGCGCCAATTGCAATTGGCACAAACACCGATCCTTATCAGGCGATTGAAGGGCGCTATCAAACGACACGACAGATATTGGAATTGATGTTGGAAACCCGTCATCCTGTTGCCATTGTTACCAAGGGGGCCATGATTGAACGGGATATTGATCTGCTAGTGGCATTGGCAGAACAGGGGTTAACACGCGTTGGAATATCGGTGACCAGTTTGGATCGCACCCTGTCGCGCCGTATGGAACCCCGTGCGCCTGACCCCAAGCGGCGTTTGGCGATTATTCAGCGCCTAAGCGATGCAGGCATCCCAGTGCGTATTATGGCATCGCCCATGATCCCGTCGCTGACTGATCATGAGCTAGAGGGGATATTGCAGGCAGGGCGCGACCATGGGGCAACATCGGCCAGTTGGATCATGTTGCGCCTGCCGCATGATACAGGCGCACTGTTTGAGGATTGGTTGACGCGTCATTACCCAAACCGCCGTGATCGTGTCATGGGGCACATGCGGGCCATGTATGATGGGAAGCTATATGATGCGTCCTTTGCAACCCGTATGCGGGGCAGAGGCTTTTACGCTGAAACGATACAAATTCGGTTTCAAGTGGCAATTAAACGGTTTGGTTTGGCCGAACGTGTGGCCAAACTGCGATCCGATTTGTTTGTTGCCCCGCGCGAACCGTCGGCGCAGGGATTGCTCTCCGCTATTATCATCTCCATGTCAGTAAACACTAATCCGACTGTTTTTATTATTCTTGCAGTATTAGGTACCTTTTTTTCAGGACCTCTACAAAGTTCTA
>CAXACF010000329.1:0-3001 GCA_963967125.1 uncultured Rhodobacterales bacterium
ACGCGTTTTCCTGTAAAATAGGCTGGAAAAAGCAGAGTAGGGGGTTGTCAAACCAATGATTACCCCCTAATGCACCCACATCGAAATCCGCAGGCGGGGTTCGGGCCATTGGGGGAGACATCCCCAAGCGTCCACCGGTTGAGGCATCTGCCTAACACCCTCGCCAAGGCATGAAACCGGAAAGGAAACGGAAAAATGGCTCTACCAGAGTTTTCATTGCGCCAATTGCTAGAAGCAGGCGTTCACTTCGGACACCAAACACAACGTTGGAACCCACGTATGGCGCCATATATCTATGGTGATCGTAACGGCATCCACATCATGGACCTTACGCAAACTGTCCCAATGTTGGACCAAGCGTTGCAAGTTGTACGTGATACAGTTGCAAAAGGTGGACGTGTATTGTTCGTTGGCACAAAGCGTCAGGCATCAGCCCCGATCGCAGATGCAGCAGAGAAATGCGCACAGTATTACATGAACCACCGCTGGTTGGGTGGCACATTGACAAACTGGAACACAGTTTCACAGTCAATTTCACGTCTAAAAGCAAACTCAGAAGTTCTTGCAACAGGCGCAGACGGCCTAACCAAGAAAGAGCGTTTGAACCTAGAGCGTGAAACAGAAAAGCTTCAGGCGTCATTGGGCGGCATCGCGGAAATGGGTAGCGTTCCTGAATTGCTATTCGTGATCGACGTGAAAAAAGAAGCATTGGCAATTGCCGAAGCGAACAAATTGGGCATCCCAGTGATCGCAGTTGTTGATACAAACTGTTCACCAGATGGAATTGACTACATCATCCCAGGCAACGACGACGCGGCGCGTGCAATCGCACTATACTGTGACCTTGTTAGCCGCGCGGCACTGGACGGTATGACCGCACAAATGGGTGCAGCAGGCGTTGATTTGGGCGCACTAGAAGACGCACCAGTCGAAGAAGCGGTTGCAGAGGCCTAAGAGCCCTTCATCAAAGCATACCATAGCGCGGGTTCATCCCGCGCTTATCTTATTGTGAAAAAAGAGGATCCAAAGATGGCGATTACAGCTGCAATGGTAAAAGAGCTTCGCGAGAGCACAGGCGCGGGCATGATGGATGCGAAAAAAGCATTGACGGAAACAGATGGTGATTTTGAGGCGGCGGTAGACTGGCTTCGCACCAAAGGTTTGGCAAAAGCGGCCAAGAAATCTGGTCGTGTTGCGGCCGAAGGTTTGGTTGCAATCGCAGTTGACGGTGGTTCAGCGGTTGCTGTTGAAGTGAACTCAGAAACAGACTTTGTTGCGAAAAACGCAGAATTCCAGCAAATGGTTGGTTCATTTGCGACAGCAGCATTGGGTGTTGCCGATGTTGAGGCACTTGCAGGTACATCAATTGATGGCAAAGCGGTCAGCGACATCCTAACAGACAAAATTGCGACAATCGGTGAAAACATGACATTGCGCCGTATGGTCAAAATCAACGGCGAAAGCGTTGCGTCGTATGTACACAATGCCGCAACAGCGGGCATGGGCCAAATTGGTGTTATCGTTGCGATGAACGGATCAAACGAAGAGTTCGGCCGTCAAGTTGCAATGCACATCGCGGCGGCGAACCCTGCTGCATTGGACGAAGGTTCTTTGGACCCAGAATTGGTTGAGCGCGAAAAAGCGGTTCTAACAGAACAAGCGCGCGAAAGCGGTAAGCCAGAAGCCGTGATCGAAAAAATGATCGTCGGCCGTATGAAAAAATTCTTGGGTGAAGTCACGCTTTTGGGGCAAGATTTTGTTGTTAACCCAGACGTCACCGTTGCCCAAGCCGCGAAAGACGCAGGTGTTGAAATCACTGGTTATGTCCGCGTCGCAGTGGGCGAAGGCATCGAGAAAAAAGAAGAAGATTTCGCCGCAGAAGTTGCAAAAGCAGCGCAAGGCTAATTCTGATATCGAACAAAAATAGGCGGTGCAATCAATTGCGCCGCCCTTTTCATATGACCCAACACAATCTGGGGATGAGGCAGGGTTCAGTATAAAAGCGTTGGCTGGTCGTCAAAATAAACGCACCAACCAACCACCGGAAAACCGGAAAGAGTGCGCAGAGCTGCGAAATTAAACAGAATTGTACCCACTCCAGCGTCCCAATGGCTTAGCCACTACTCACGGAACTAAACTCATGATTACAGATAAATCATAAATCTTCCAGTAAGGAAAAGCTTACCTTTTGGCGATGAAAAGGCATTATATGCCCTTTACACGGGAATTATTATTTACTTAGGAAAATTTGGTTCTGAAACGCCGCACGAATAACGGCCTGTGCCGTGGTTTCTACGCCAAGAACCTTTCTTGCCAATCTCAGGTGTTTTTCTACCGTGGCTTGGGTCAAACCCATCAACGTTGCAATATCTTGCGTTGTTTTGCCATCTGACACCCATTCCAATGCCTCACGTTGACGGTTCGTTAACCGTTCACCAGAGTTGGTCAAATGGGGCAGGGACATGATCTTCAAATGTGCAACGTTGTTGATCAACTGAATTTCTTCGCCTTTCTCCGCCCAGATTTTATCAACGTCCTCTTGTGAAAAATGCGGCTTGGCAGTGAGCGAAATTGCGCCGCGCGACCGTGATGAAACGCCCATGAAACTAATCGTGTAGCCCGCGTTCACATCATGTTGCCGATTGAATTCAACAACCGCACGTGTTTGTTCGTCCAATTTATCTTTGGCATAAAGACTTTGTATCAATCGCCAACTACAGGCACCATCATTTTGAATGGCCCATTTCACCATCGGCGCGTTCATCAAGTGATCGGTATCAACAAAACCCTGTAAGTAGCTTTTTTTATGATTGCTCAGAATTAGGAAATCATTTGGATCTCCAACGCTTGTCCCTGTTGTAAAGCGTGAAAATCCATAAAGAAGGCGATCAAATCCGTAAAAATCCATGCCCGTAAGAAGCAGGTTCCACAATTCTTCTGTGTCCTTTGCCGCGCTCATTTTGAATAGGAATTTCGTTAGATCCATCTTTACTGGCATTCT
>CAXACF010000330.1:0-2998 GCA_963967125.1 uncultured Rhodobacterales bacterium
GGCAAATTCACGCCCATCCGCGTTGATGGCGTCATTGGCGAATGGTCCATGGAGTGTGGAGGATTTGGGGATACAAGACTTAACCTGTGATTTATCGGTGGACCCTAACGGTTTTCTACTTGCGATTTCAGCGCGAAGTGAAAACCTTAACCCAAACACGCGAATTATTGTGGAATATCCATCTGCAGATGTCTGGGTAAATAATGGATTAACATCGCGAAAGAATGCAAAGTTTCAGATGCAAGCTGACGTTTTCGCGGACGCAACGATCGCACTTGCGCGTGACCGTTTTATCATCAATTTGCTAAGCGACGGTGTTTGGGCGCAACACAAAGGATGCGATTAAGCGCCCCTTGTTCGCCGCCGCGCATGCGCCACATGCGAGGTCACAAACAAGGTCACAATAATCACAAGCGCGCCGACAATAAACGTCACAAATGCCAACCCAATTGATGGGGCCGTGTTTAGGACTGCTCCGATAAAGTTGATAAAATCACCCGTCACAATGTAAACACCCATCGTCGCCGCAAACCATGCAAGGATAGCACCAACCGCCGCAATGAACGCTATGCGCACCCCAGAGTTACGTGACGAGAGCGCGCGTTTCAGGGAAACACGATAGCGCATCACATCCTGCTGAATGGCAATCAGCGAGGGTACGACAATCAAAACCAAAACCATCCCAAAGCCCAGTCCATAGACCAGCGTCACAACAGTAGGTTTCAAAAATTGCGCCTGTGTTGAACGTTCATAAAGCAGTGGAGCAAGCCCCAGAACAGTGGTCAGCGTCGTCAACAAAACGGGTCGGAACCGATCAACCGTCGCATCAATCAGCGACGGTATGATCCCGCGATCCTCGGCGTATTCATCAATGGTCGTTATTAAGACAATCGAGTCGTTGATAATAATCCCCGTCATCCCCAAAAGGCCGATCACAGTGAACATCGACATTGGGATATCCCAAACATAGTGCCCCCATATCGTTCCAATCAGACCGAATGGGATAATAGCCATCACAATTATTGGTCGCGTCCAGCTGGCGAAAATCCACGTAAGTACTAGATAAATGCCCGTCAAACACAGGATGAGGCCTGTGCGTGCATCTGTGCGGAACTGGTCCTCTTCCTCGGCCAAACCTGCAAGGCGCCATTCCACCTGACGTTCGGATGCGATTTCAGGCAGGATTTCATTTTCCAACGCCTCAATGACTTCGTTCGCGGCAACGGGGTCATCCTCGGAAATGTCACCTGTTACTGAGATCAAGCGTATTCCATTTTCACGCCGAACAGTGGAAAAACCACTTTTCAATTCGACGCTAACAATATCGGCCAATGGGACATATTCGCCCTGTGGCGAACGCAACTGCATGCGTTCAAGGAAATCAGCCGACAGTTCGTCTTCTGGTAGTTCGACACGCAATTCCGCAGTGCGGGTGCCCAAGGGGTATGTGGCCGCTTCAATCCCGTTTAGTCGACCGCGCAAAACGGCACCCAACCCATCAATGGTAAAGCCCAACACTTGGCCCTGCGGGGTCAGTTCCAGGATCATTTCTTCTTTGTCGTAGGACAAATCATCCTCAACCGCGGACACGATTGGGAAACGTGCAACAGCGGTTTTCAAATCCTCTGCTGCGGATTTCAGGGTTTCAGCATCTTTGCCATAGAACTGGACATCTAATGAATCGCCACCCGGACCACCGCGCCAGCTGCGGAATGAAAATGTTTCCAACAGCGGATGACGCTTTAACTGGTCCTGTAGATCCGCGACAAAGGCATAACTGGAATAGGGGCGCAAATCCGCATCAATCAATTCAATGTTGATCCCACCCAACAGGTCACTTGATTTATTTTCGACACCTGACAATCCACGCCCTGTATTGCCACCCACTTGCGTTAGAACGTAATCAATCGGGCTTTTGCCATGTTCCTTTTCATAGGATGCGGCAACCTCATCAACGCTTTCTTGCAGTAATTTCATCATCGCCATGGTATCTTCACGGCTGGCGGAATTCACCATCGCAAAATTGCCTGTGACCGAGGATTGTTCAGGAAAGTTGATGAAACGCCAGGATACTGCACCGCTCCAGACCATCACGATTTGCGAGATCAACAGCGCTATGGCACCTGATAGCATCACGTATCGCATCGTGATCACCAAACGGATGAAGCGGCGAAAAATTGTATCGCGGAACCAGCGGAAGCCTTTGTTAAAGTAATGACTGGGCAAGTCGTACCACTTCACACCGTCACCCACAGAAATCGAATGCGCCATGTGATTTGGAAGGATCAGGAAACATTCAACCAAGGACGCAATCAAAACGGCGATCACAGTGAACGGGATATCCGCGATCAAACTGCCGAAACGACCGCTGATTGCAGTTAGACCAAAAAAGGCGATGATCGTTGTTAGTGAGGCTGCAAACACAGGCAACGCCATACGTTTTGCCGCGGTTTCGGCGGCCAACATCGGTGGCAACCCGCGACGCGCGCGAAAATCAGCATGTTCACCCACGACAATGGCATCGTCCACAATGATGCCCAGTGTTAGGATCAACGCGAATAGCGAAATCATGTTGAATGTAATGCCCGCCACATACATAAGCGCAATCGCAGTGAACATTGCGGTGGGAATACCCGCCGCAACCCAAAACGCCGTTTTGGCGTTTAGGAATAAAAATAACAACACAACCACCAACAACAGACCTGTCGCACCATTTTTCAACAGCAGGTTCAGACGTCCTGAAATGGCATCTGCGCGTGTGCGGATCAGTTCAATTGTTGTCCCCTGTGGTAAGGTGCGTTCCAATTTCGCGGCCTCTTCTTCGACCACCTCTTGAATGGCAATGGCGTCCCCCGCGGCAGAACGATCCACACGCAAAGTGATCGCCTGATTATCACCCACATAAAAACTGCGCAGCCTGTCGATCCCTTCGTCGCGCAGCACCGCAACATCGCCGATGGTAAGTTTTGATCCGTCCCCGTTTGAACGAAGAACAATG
>CAXACF010000331.1:0-2995 GCA_963967125.1 uncultured Rhodobacterales bacterium
ATCCTGTCACATTGGGTCGTTAATGATCAAAGAGGCGAAATAAACGGATAGACGCGAACGACATGTTACCCATTCTTCGGGCGATAACTAACCTTACCATGAGCAAACCTGCGAAACGGCGTAAAAAGACGCCTGCGGAAGAGTTCAAGCTGGTTAAAAAGCGCACACAGTTTGATAGCAGCGAAGAGGTAGTGCGGTTTTTACCAGACATCTTGGGCAGTGCACTGGCCCGCAGTTGGATTCACCGCGAATTCCAGACGGATTTCATGTTGGACCCAGAAGGCGTTTTGGCGCGCTATGCTGTTTTTTGCCACCAAACGTGACGATCGAATTGGAAACCGAGGGCGTCACCCGTCCTAAAGTTGTGGTTTATGAAACCACCCGCTTGGGAAAACAAAAACGTCTGATGTATTTGCAGCTGGTCATGATGGCGGGGAAATAATATGCGATTTATTGGTTTAGCATTCGTAACATTGATGACATTCATCTCGCTCGCTTCTGGTACGGGATTTGACCAAGCGGTTGAGCGGTATAAAGCCAAGGAATTTCAAATCGACTTTGCCGAATTTTACGAATTGGCCACCGATGAACACGCCAGCGCTCAAGTCATTGGACGAAGTTTACACAGATCACTCGCTGTTGTTTCAGGATGTCACACCATCGCCAGAAGAAGCCACGCATCAATCCCAATTGCGCACCATGCTGCGCAAGGCAATTTCGAAATTGCCCGAGCGCGAGGCACTGGTTCTACAGCTATATTATTTGGAAGAATTGAACGTCTATGAGGTTGCCGCGATTTTGGACGTGACCACAGGGCGTGTGTCCCAAATCAAACGCGCCGCGATTGAGCGCGCACATTCCTTGATCATGGAAAATGGACTAAAGGTTACAACAACCCCATATCGCGCGCGATCACAACAGCCTGCGTGCGATTTGTTGCCTCTAGTTTTTTACAAATCGACATCACATGCATTTTAACAGTGCCTTCAGATAGGCCCAGTGTCATTGCGATTTCTTTGTTCTTGCGCCCCTCGCCCAAATGTCCCAGCACCGTCATCTCACGACCGCTTAGGGGGCCTGTATCAACCGCTTTCTTATTCGGTTCATCCTGCATCAGGTGGAGCGGCATATAGGTTTCACCAGAGTGGATAAATCGAATTGAATTCGCCAAGGATCAGATCGGAAGTGACTTTGAAATGATCCCTGCCGCACCCGCATCAAGCGCCTGGTTCATCAGATTACGCGTTGGGTTACCTGTAATAATCGCAACCGGGCGGTCACCCGCAAGTGCCACCATTTTTTGCAGTCCCTCTAGGCCGTCCATCCCCGGCATTTGATAATCCAACAGAACAATGTCAAACGGCCCTTCTTCGCGAAAGGCAACTAAGGCCGCATCCAGATCCATCACCGTCACAACAGACATGTCACCCTGTTGATCCAGATACATCCGCGCAATATCCAAGATCATTTCATGATCGTCCGCGACCAAAATGCGGATTTGATTTTCAATTGCTGCTGCTTTTGTCATTGGACCAACCTTTACTTGCGTTAGGCAGGTATTCGCTAATTTTGACCTCAGGTTAACCCCCTGCATACCAATGACCGACCTCCCCATCCATAAGAATTATCTTTCTGATACTTATAGTGACATTTAGATTTTCGTGAAATCTGCATTTGGCGTGAAGTTTGCAAAATATCTTACGAGAATAGGAGATATCACAATGAAATTACTAAAGAGCCTTGCAGAACGCCTAAGTGGTTCAATCTTTGGTGTCGACCCCACGGTCGCAATTGAAATCGTAACCTATCATGATGACATGCAAATCGATAACCGCATCGTCGCCTTGCGCGAGTATTTATAAGTCTGACTTATTTTGCGCCTGCGCTAAATTCTTCTGATGATAGCGCAGGGCAAATCCAACGGTTACCAAAACAACAATGATCCCCGCGATCACCTCGGTCGCGGGAAACTGGGCGGCCATCAAAATCGCGCTCTGTGGTTGGGAATAGATCAATCCCATCATAAACGCACCCACCACCATGAACAGTTTGATCCGCGTCATTGTGCATCTTGCGCAGGGTTTATACGGCGTCATGTGGTGCCCCCCGTGAATAGACCAGACGTATTTGGCGATCTTGCTTTAATTTTTCGCCCATCGCCGCACGGCGGCGGGATAATACGCGTGAGACTTCACGCAGTGTGGAAACCGCCTCTTCGATTGCATTTAAAACGCCGTTTGGTTGTTCAACCGTCACATCGATGGATGCAAACATTTCAAGTGAGATATGTTTTATCGCGTGTTCCAAGCGTGCAATACGATCCAAATCACCTGCAACCGCTGCTTCTTTAATACCCAAAAGCAGCGTGTCCATGCGTTTGATTTGTTGATGCGTTTCTACTGTCATGTCAGGGTGGATGTCCGACACTTGATCTTCGATTTCAGCCCAAGCCGAACGAATACCATCAATGGCAAGCTTAGCCTGTTCCAAGTCTGCATCTAGTTCCTTACGAAATGCTTTTAGAACCTGAAGACGTGCATATTCATAGATTTGAAACAGGCTGCCTGCTAGGTCCCCACCCTTTTCAAAATCAAGGGAAGATTGAAGGATATAAAGTGCCGTAAAACAGCGGTTCATGTGATCATCAGGCAAGGCGCGCTCTTGATCCTGTGCTGCCACGAGCACTGCCAAAGATCGATCCAATTCTGTTAAGGTCACAAGGATCACTTTGTGCGGGCTGTCAACCTCTGGTGCTGCCGCACTTTCCGTTTTGCGATATTGTGATCTTGCAATCGATACACTCATTCTTTCTACCCTTTTCAGTTGACAATTTTTTAGGGGCCCACATAATTCAACGACAATGTGCATGACTGTGTTAATCATGCCCACACTTCAAAATTTCACTGTGCGCAGCACGTGCGCACAGTGGGGAATTTTTCCCGACAACTATCTGATTTAATTCAACTAATCAGGCTGCTAGTAATCTGTTAACTGC
>CAXACF010000332.1:0-2990 GCA_963967125.1 uncultured Rhodobacterales bacterium
CCGCTGGCCGCCAATGTTTTGATTGGACCTGCGGAAATTGCGTTGACTCTAATGTTTTGTTTGCCCAAATCCTCGGCCAAATACATCACAGATGCTTCAAGCGCGGCTTTTGCTACGCCCATGACGTTGTAATGCGGCATAACCTGTTCCGCGCCATAATAGGTCATCGTCAACATTGAACCGCCGTCGGTCATCAATTTCTCTGCGCGCTGCGCCACGGCGGTAAATGAATAGACAGAGATATCCATCGTCATTATGAAATTGTCGCGTGAGGTATCGACATAACGTCCCCGCAATTCCGCTTTATCCGAAAAGCCAATCGCGTGAACCAAAAAATCGATTTTGCCCCAGCGTTTTTCAATTTCTGCGAAAACAGCATCGACGCTGTCCATATCCGTCACATCGCATTCAACCAAAAAATCACTGCCGCATTGTGCGGCCAGTGGCGCGACGCGCTTTTTCAACGCTTCACCTTGATAGGAAAAACACATCTCTGCGCCTGCATCTGCGCAGGCCTTTGCAATTCCCCATGCGATGGATTTGTCATTCGCCAAACCCATGATTAATCCACGTTTTCCTGCAAGTAGATTATTTGACATTGCCTCGTCTCCGCCCAATATTCAGTTATCTTGCGTTTAGTTGATCCGACATAATCCATCAAGTCTGATCATTAGGATTACACCTAATTAACCACATGAGGCAGCAGATGAGCGAACGAAACGGTATTTTTACAGGCGACAACCCATTTGACATTGCACGTCGTTGGTTAGGCGAAGCAGAGGAGGGAGAATTAAACGATCCCAATGCAATTGCCCTGTCGACTGTGGACGCAGATGGATTGCCGAATGTTCGGATGGTTCTGCTTAAGGCTATTGATGAGGACAGTTTCGTCTTTTACACCAATTACAACAGTCGAAAATCACAAGAGATCAAACAGGCTGGCAAGGCCGCATTTGTTTGGCATTCAAAAGCACTTCATCGCCAAATACGCGTACGTGGCGTGGTTGAAAAAGAGGATGGCGCGCAGGCGGACGCCTATTACAACTCACGTTCATTAAAGAGCCGATTGGGCGCAATCGCATCGCAACAATCCCAACCGCTTGGATCGCGCGCGACATTGGTTGCAGAGGTTGCAAAAGTAACTGCAAAGAACGGATTAAACCCAAAACGGCCCGATTACTGGGGTGGCTGGCGCATTCGGCCATTGGAAATGGAATTCTGGGCAGATGGTGAATTTAGGCTGCACGACAGATTTCGCTGGTCGCGCATAGGTTGTAATGAAGATTGGGATATTCAGCGCCTATACCCTTAACATAATGTAATAATTACATAAAATTCACGTTACATGAAATTAGCACATAAAATGTTAACTAAAAAAATATCTATTGCATTCCTTTAGTATAGAGTTGCATGACTATAGTCAGGGGATGACAATACGCGGTGGTAACGTGATACAGGAAACAGAACGCAGGCTGTGCGGGGTCGTGAAGTGGTTCGACCCAAGCAAAGGCACTGGTTTTATCGTAGCAGATGGAACTCAAGATGACATTTTGCTTCATGCAAATGTTCTTCGAAATTTCGGGCAAAGCTCAGTGGCAGATAATGCGCGGATCGAATTTATCGCCCAAGGAACGACCAAAGGTGTGCAGGCAACTGTTGTGTTGTCAATTGCGCCACCCGAAACAACGTCGGCGTCACTTGCTGATTTTGAAAACGTCGATGATGAAGAAGTGGCACAACTGCCACTTGAGGCTGCACGCGTAAAATGGTTTGATAAAGCCAAGGGATTTGGATTTGCCAATATTTGGGGAAGTTCAGAGGACGTGTTTGTGCATGTCGAAATCTTACGGCGGTCGGGTCTTGCGGATTTACAAGCAGGCGAGGCGGTCGCAATCCGTGTGATTTCGGGCAAACGCGGTAAAATGGCGGCTGAGGTGTGCTCTTGGGAAAGTGTTTCGCGCGATTAGGATGTGTTGTAGCGTGGCTGTTCGTAGTGGCGACGAGTCAGGCTGCAGCGGGATGTAAAGATTCGATTGTCGAAATTAAATCGGCACATGCGCACATCAGGCTAAACGTCGAAGTTGCCGATTCTGCCGAAGAACGCGCCATCGGTCTGATGCACCGCCAAAGCATGCCCTATAACAGTGGGATGTGGTTTATCTATGAAACGCCGCGCACCGTCGCGTTTTGGATGCGCAACACGCTGATCCCGCTTGATATGATTTTTGTGGATCAGCATGGTGAGGTGCAAAAAATCCACATAAATGCCCGCCCATTGGACGAAACGCCAATCCCAGGCGGGGATAACATTCAATTTGTTCTTGAAGTGAATGCAGGATTATCCGAACGCTACGGATTGGGGGCAGGAGACTTTATCCGTCATCCATCCATAAAACAGGACCCAGTATGGCCCTGCCAAAAATAATTTCAAAAAAACATCATATTGCTCTTTTCAAAGGCGCGGTCATTCGCTAGATACCGCGTCAGTCGGGGCGTAGCGCAGCCTGGTAGCGCACCTGTTTTGGGTACAGGGGGTCGCAAGTTCGAATCTTGCCGTCCCGACCATCTTCAAAAATCATCTTTGGAATCGCGAATTAATCCGTGTGGCAATTGTTGCATTTGGTTCACTGATTATTTTGAAAATAGTGTAACACCACGCCTGTCTACCACATTTAGTATAAAAAAAATTTTTACCCCCAAATTGCAGGGTCGCGTTCAAGCGTGAATCACTTAACCAAGGGGTGCGCGTTCAAGTTCTGCATCGCTTCATCCGCTTAAGTGCCTTAAAAACAAGGTTTTCTGAAAATCGTTAATAAAAGTTAATGATTTAGACCGCTGTTAAACACCTGAATACCCCGACTATTCAAAAGGATGGTCAACCGATAAAACCGCATTTCGGCGAAAAAAAAGTCATTGACGATCACGGGCATTCTACGTCACTTTGTGTGGGCCGATGGGGCGAAACACTAAATGTAGTATCATTCACAATG
>CAXACF010000333.1:0-2988 GCA_963967125.1 uncultured Rhodobacterales bacterium
AATTGAAACCCTGCAAAACCGCATTCATCGATGCCCACACACCAGGCAGCGATCAAAAGGAAAACTTTACGATTATCGGCGGCGGCGTGTCGGAAAGTGCCGATCAACATGTGCATATTTCGATCCCCCATGGGTTCAACATTGGTGCAGCAGGTCAGCCCCCGAAATGCCGAAATTCGCTTCATGATCACAACACAGCCGAGGTGTTTTTTGTCCTTTCAGGCCGCTGGCGCTTTTTCTGGGGGCGCAATGGGGACGCAGGCGAAGTGACGCTGGAACAGGGGGATATTTTCAACATACCCACGGGGATTTTCCGCGGATTTGAAAACATCGGAACCGATTATGGGATGATCATGGCGATCCTTGGCGGGGATGATGCAGGGGGCGGCGTACATTGGGCCCCACAAGTGATCGAGGATGCAGCCGATCATGGTTTGATCCTTGGCGAAAACGGCAAACTTTACGATACGAAAAAGGGGGAGGCCCTGCCAGATGGCGTTAACCCCATGCCCATGATGGGACAAAGCGATTTGGCAAAACGCGGCGAACCCACAACGGCAGATGTGTTGCCCAACCATGTTGCGCGGTATTGGGACATGGTCGCCTATGCGGACCGCGCGCCTGTCACGGTGATTGGTGAAACGGGGTTGTTGCGTGACAAACCAGGGTTTGAGGTTCAATTCATGACGCGCACCTCATGCCTGAACGAGGCAGTATCACATGATCTTCCTTCGGTCTTGATGCCCGTGCGCGGCCATTGGGAAGTAAGCTGGGATAGCGGTGAAACGACATTGGCACCAGGTGACACAATGTCGATCCCCGAAGGATTGAAACATACTGTAACACCATCCATGACGGGCGAAGCCGCATTATATCGCGTTCTTGCCACCCAAGATCCCGCGGGATTAACATGGACCCCAAAGTCATAAACGCAGGAGAGAGTGAATGAGCAAGATCCTAACAACCCACGTAGGCAGCCTACCCCGCACGCAAGAGGTGGTTGATTTCATCTTTGCCCGCGAAAAAGAGCAGCCCTATGATCAGACGGCTTTTGATGCCTGCATGACATCGGCGGTGTCTGAAACAGTACGCCGTCAGGTTGAGGCAGGCGTTGATATTGTCAGCGACGGGGAAACGTCGAAAATCAGTTACGCAACCTACGTCAAAGATCGCTACACAGGATTTGACGGGGACAGCCCGCGCAATGCACCCGCCGATTTGAAACAATTTCCAACGTTCCTGCAACGTTTGGCTGATGATGGGGGCACACCAACCTATGCCAGACCAATGTGTGTGGGCGAGGTGAAATCCAAGGGCCAAGGCGAATTGGAAACGGACATCGCAAACCTAAAATCCGCAATGGCAGAACATGGTGTGGAACGCGGGTTTATGAACGCGGCCTCACCGGGTGTGATTTCCTTATTCCTGCAAAATGATTTTTATCCAACACGTGAGGCCTATCTTGAGGCGCTTGCCAACGCGATGAAGGCCGAATACGAAACCATCGTTGCATCAGGGCTAGATTTACAACTGGACTGTCCTGATCTGGCGCTCTCACGCCATATGCTGTTCAATGATTTGTCTGATGATGAATTCATTAAAATCGCCAATTCTCATGTCGAGGCGTTGAACTATGCCCTTTCTGACGTGCCTGCGGAAAAGGTGCGCGTACATATCTGCTGGGGTAATTACGAAGGCCCGCATGTCTGTGACATCCCAATGTCCAAGATGTTTGATACACTGATGTCAACCAAGGCACGCTATGTTTTGTTTGAAACCTCAAATCCGCGTCACGGACATGAGTGGAGCGTTTTCAAAGATCGCAAAAACGATATTCCAGAGGATAAGGTGTTGGTCCCAGGGGTCGTGGACACAACAACAAACTTTGTCGAACACCCCGATCTGGTCGCCCAGCGCATTGATCGTTTTGTCGATATCGTGGGCGCGGACCGTGTGATCGCGGGGTCCGATTGTGGTTTTGGCACTTTTGCAGGCTTTGGCGCGGTTGATCCCGAAATCGCCTATGCAAAGCTGAGCAGCCTCTCACAAGGTGCTGCGAAAAGCAGCGCATAGAACGCACTTACTCAGATGGACCCTCATAGGTCCATCTGTAATGCGGTGGTGTGGGTCCCTTGTTGCGTCCACCTTGGTTCATTTGTTCCCAAGAATGCGCCAAAATGCCAACAGAGCGTGACAAACAAAACAGCCCACGTGCAAGGGGCGGGGCAAATCCCAATTCGGCATAAATGACGGCCGTCGCACCATCGATATTCATCGGAATGGATACGCTCTTTTCTTCCCGCAAAACTGTTTCAATTTCTTGGGCGATCTGGGCGAATTTGCCATCACATGCGCCCTGACTCACATAATGATCTACCAATTCCATTAAACGGGGTGCGCGTGGATCTGTGGGTTTGTGGAACCGATGCCCAAATCCTGGAATGATTTTTCCACGTGCGTCTTTCCATGCGCCTAGTGCATCTGACACAGGTCCATCATACGCCATCACAAAATGGAATAATTCAACCGCCTGTTCCCCTGCGCCGCCATGCACATCCCCCAACATATTCACCGCACTTGCCATGGCATTGTTCAATGGCAATCCACAGGTCACCGCCATGCGCGCCGCCGCGATTGAGGGGGCTTGTGGCCCGTGATCAACGGCGGATACCAATGCGGCCTCAAACAATTTTGACTGTGCCTCACTCGGGCGATCCCCGCGCACCATCATCCATATCATGTCAGGAAAGCTGATATTGCCGATCAAATCTTGGATCGGGTTGCCGCGCAATTCAATGCGTCCAGGTTCCATTTCGATAATGGATGTTTTCCACCAATCTGCGACATCACTCATAATATGCCCTCCTCTTGCAAGGCCGCAATCTCTTCTGGCGATAATCCAAGTGCGCCCCACACCTCTTGGTTATGTTCCCCAAGATCGGGGGGATACTGCGCAGGCATGGGTTTTTCACCGTCGATGATTGCGGG
>CAXACF010000334.1:0-2979 GCA_963967125.1 uncultured Rhodobacterales bacterium
AGCTACATGATGGGCAGAACCCCGTGAGCGCGCCATGAATCCAAATGGGTTCATAGGGGACAACAGCTGCATCCTCTGCATCAACTTCTATCGCGACAAGGGACCGTGCACTGCCTGCCTCTCTTTCGGCAGTTGCGGGGGATTTACCAATGAAATCAGCGCCTTTCTTCCAAGGGATAAAGCGGTCCAGCCCTGTTTCAACCGCGGTGTAATCGGGCGAAAATTCACGCAACCAAGAGCCAAAGAATTTATCTAATCGCAATGACATCATTGCCCGCATGCCAAAGGGTTTAATATCAAATGCCTGACCCGCGCTCCATAGGGTGTTCCACAAGGTGCGCTGATCCATTGTGTGACAGTAAATTTCATACCCCAAATCACCCGTGTAGCTGACGCGTTGGACCACACAATTCACCATACCCACGGCCATTTCATGGACATCCATGAATTTCATTGCGGAAACGTCACTGCGCGTGACGGCTTGTAACACTTTGGCGGCATTGGGGCCTGCCAAATGAAACCCGTTTACAGTGTCGGAAATGTTTTCGATTTGAACATCTCCCGTTTGGTTTTGAAGGAACCACCGCATGTGATAGGCCTGACTGCCATAACTCGCCGTAAGGCGGAAGTCGGTTTCCGACAGACAGGACACAGTGAAATCACCGATCAAACGCCCCTTGTGTGATAACATCGGTGTCAGACTTAGGCGGCCGGGTTTTGGAATACGTCCCGCCATGATGCGATCCAGCCAAGCGCGGGCATCGCGCCCTGTAATGCGGTATTTGCCGAAATTGTGCACCTCATTAATCCCGACATTATCGCGCACGGCCATAACCTCGCGCTTGGTTGCCTCCCACGCATTTGATCGACGGAACGACGGCGTTTCATAACGGGGTTCATCCGCCTGTGCGAAATAATTTGGCACCTCTAACCCGAACTGCGCGCCCCATACTGCGCCCATCGTGTCGAATATGTCGTACATGGGCGTGGTGCGCATCGGGCGTGCGGCAGGTAGTTCCTCGTTTGGATAAGAGACAGAAAAGCGTTTTTGGTAATTTTCAATAACCTTGGGCAATGTATATCCCGGTCCAATCCAATCGCCAAAGCGGGCCACATCCATGGCCATGGTATCGCGTTCTGTTTCGCCCTCGATCATCCATTGGGCCAACATCAAACCAACGCCGCCCCCCTGACTAAAGCCTGCCATGACGCCGCAGGCTGACCAATAGTTGCGCAATCCCGGGATCGGACCGACCAAGGGGTTGCCATCAGGTGCAAATGTAAACGGTCCGTGGATCACGGATTTCACACCCGCGGTTTCCAACACGGGGAAGCGTTTATAAGCAAATTCAATGCTGTCGTTGATTTTATCAAAATCATCCGCCAACAACTCATGCCCAAAATCCCATGGGGTTCCATCAACCGCCCAGGGTTTGCAGGGCTGTTCATAAAACCCGATGCACAAACCGCGCCCTTCTTGGCGCAGATAGCTTTCGCCTGATGGGTCCATCACATGGGGATGTTCGCTGTCCCGTTCATAGATCATTGGGATTTCATCCGTCACTATGTATTGGTGTTCCATCGGGTGCAGGGGTAGGTACACACCCGCCATGGCCCCCACTTCGCGGGCCCATAGGCCGCCTGCGTTCACAACATGTTCGGTGTGAATGGTGCCTTTGTCCGTCACAACATCCCATGTGCCATCAGCGCGTTGGTTGGTTTCAATGACCTTGCAATGGGTTTCGATAGTGGCGCCGCCCATGCGCGCGGCCTTGGCATAGGCATGTGTCGTACCACTTGGATCAAGGTGACCATCCAGTGGATCATAAAGCGCACCGATTATTCCATCGGTGTTCGTAATGGGCGCAATATCGCGAATTTCATCTGGGCCAATGATTTGCGTGTCCAGCCCCATGTAGCGATGCTTGGCCCGTTCGGCCAATAGCATGTCAAAACGTTCCTGATTATCCGCCAATGTAATACCGCCCACGTGGTGCAATCCGCAGGACATGCCTGTGATTTCCTCTAATTCGCGATAAAGACGGATGGTGTACCCCTGCAGTGCGGCCATATTCGTGTCGCCGTTTAACGTGTGAAATCCACCCGCCGCGTGCCATGTGGAGCCCGATGTCAATTCCGAACGTTCCAGCAGCATTACATCGGACCAACCCAATTTCGTAAGGTGATACAAAACACTACACCCAACAACGCCCCCACCGATGACGACAACACGTGTATTGGTTTTCATTTGGTTGGCCTCCAATTCCCTGAAACAATCATTTCCGATTTTGCTGCGGCTCACAACTGGATTGCGAACCCTTTGTGGTGTTAGATAACGAAATAATCACCCTATTGAAATGGAAAGGCGCGACGGAAAATGTCGGGAATAAACAATCCGTGCCTGAATTTCCGCGTCAGGGTAGGGGCAAACAAATTGGATGGACATTGATATGAAATCGCATGCACAGGCCGTTGTCATTGGGGGCGGCGTTATTGGTTGCTCAATCCTCTATCACCTGACCAAACTAGGATGGTCCGATGTGGTGATGTTGGAACGGGACGAGCTGACATCAGGGTCCACATGGCATGCGGCGGCCAATATCCACGGCCTGCACGATAGTACAAACATCAGCCGTATCCAGCACTATACCATGAACTTGTATAAGGAATTGGAACAGGAAACGGGGCAGGGGTGCGGCGTGTTCCAGCCAGGTTCGCTCTATCTGGCCCAGACTGAAGCGCGTGAACATCAATTGCGCCTACAAGAAGCCAAGGCCAAGCTTTATGGCATGAATTTCCACGAGGTGTCGCGTGAAGAAGCAGAGCAGTTGCATCCATTGGTTAATTTCGATGGCATCCGCTGCATCATGTTTGAACCTGATGGGGGTAATGTGGACCCTTCGGGGGTCACCAACGCCTACGCTGCAGGGGCACGGCAACGGGGCGCGGAAATATACCGCTTTACCCCTGTGACCGCCA
>CAXACF010000335.1:0-2977 GCA_963967125.1 uncultured Rhodobacterales bacterium
GAATTTTCCCCCTTGTTTGCGCGCCTGAAAGAAAGTGGAAACTACAGCGTTCAAGATGAGGTCAAGGTCGTCAGAGGGGGGCGATTGGAAAATTTGCTGGTCCGTGTGGCCCCACGCACATCCGAAGGTGGTGCATTGGAAGGCTATGTGATCGCCTTTGATGACGTGACTGATTTGGTGGCGGCGCAGCGTTCGGCCGCATGGGGGGATGTTGCGCGCCGCATTGCCCATGAGATCAAAAATCCACTGACGCCCATCCAACTGTCTGCTGAGCGTATTCGTCGTAAATTCAGCCCGAAATTGGATGCGGATGCGGATGATTTGGATCGCATGACACAGGTGATCGTGCGGCAAACGAATGATCTACGTCGCATTGTGGATGAATTTTCAAAATTCGCCCGTATGCCAGAGGCCGTAAAACAGCGCGAAGACATTGTCGCCATCCTAAATCAGGCGGTGACATTACAGCAGGCGGGCCAACCCGATGTGGCATTTCAGATCGATATCCCAGATCAGGTGATCCCCCTGAGCCTCGATGCGACTATGATTTCGCAGGCGCTGACCAACCTAATTAAAAACGCAGGTGAAGCCATTGAAACCCGTCTTGAAAAAGGCGTTTCACCAGAGCTGACACCCGTGATTGCAATTTCATTGACGGATCAGGACACACAGGTGTCCATTACGATCAGCGACAATGGAATAGGACTTCCACAAGATCGGGCCAAACTGTTCGAACCCTATGTCACCACACGGGACAAGGGGACAGGTCTTGGCCTGCCAATTGTGAAGAAAATCATCGAAGAGCACGGAGGGGTGCTTCGCTTGGATGATGCAGAACCACTTGGTGACACGCAGCATGTGGGTGCTGCGGCCACCATCGAATTGCCCAAACTACAAGCCGAGGATGCGGGGCGTAAAAGTAAAAAGGTGCACGAGCAATGAGCGATATTTTAATTGTAGATGATGAACGCGATATCCGAGAGCTGATTTCGGAAATCCTGATCGATGAGGGGTATACCACCCGTTTGGCAGGCACATCCGAGGATGCAATGCGCGAAATCACGTCACAACCTCCGGGTTTGTTGATCTTGGATATCTGGCTGAAAGACAGCGATATGGACGGGATTGATATTCTGAAAAAGGTGAAGTCCGAATACCCAGAGGTCCCCGTTGTGATTATTTCAGGGCACGGAAATATCGAAATCGCGGTCGCCGCGATCAAACAGGGCGCGTATGATTTTATCGAAAAACCCTTTAATATTGATCAGTTGCTGGTGGTTATTCGCCGCGCAATGGAAACATCACGTTTGCGCCGTGAAAACATCACCCTTCGTCAAAAAGATGCCCCTGTCAGTGATTTGATCGGCAGCAGCACGGGGTTCCGTGGGTTGGTGGCGCAATTGGATAAGGTGGCCAAATCAAACAGCCGCATCATGTTGCGCGGTGGATCGGGCGTGGGCAAAGAAACCGCCGCGCGTTACATCCATGCGCAATCGGATCGCGCCGCGGGCCCATTCGTTGTGGTGGGCTGCGCAACCATTGAACCCGATCGCATGGAAGAGGTGCTGTTTGGCCGCGAAAGTGGCGATCAAAACGGGGCGCAAGGATTGTTGGAACAGGCCCATGGCGGCGTGATTTATTTCGATGAAGTGGCGGATATGCCATTGGTGACACAATCGAAAATCCTGCGTGTCTTGGTCGATCAAAAATTCCAACGTGTCGGGGGTAATGATCAGATCAAGGTGGATTTGCGCGTTCTTTCCTCAACCAGTTGTGATCTTGAGGTGGAAATTGCCGAACGGAGATTCCGAGAAGAGCTGTATCATCGCCTGAACGTGGTTCCAGTCGAGGTGCCAACATTGGAAGAGCGGCGCGAGGATATACCAGAACTGGTCGAACATTTTGTCGAACATTTCAATCAAACCCAAGGTTTGAACATGCGCAAATTGTCCGATGATGCGGCAGCATTATTGCAAACCCTGCCATGGCCTGGAAACATTCGTCAGCTGAAAAACGTGATTGAACGCATTTTGATCCTATCTGATGGAACGGGTCCGATTTCGGCGGATGAAATCCCCACAGACACGCAAAAATCAGCAGGCGCGAATGACGGGGGTGGTATGTCTGCCAATTGGGCAACACTGCCCCTGCGCGAAGCGCGCGAGGCCTTTGAACGGGAATACCTGATCACGCAGATCAACCGTTTCGGCGGAAATATCTCAAAAACCGCGAATTTTGTTGGGATGGAACGCTCTGCATTGCATCGAAAATTAAAATCTCTGGGTGTGGTTTCAGGGAATAAGTCAAAATCAGCGGAAGAGGCCTAGTTTCGAATTCGATTGACCGCCTTTGCGCGATCTGACAAGGATTTGACTGCTTGGTTTCGTAGTCGAAGGACACTGAGATGAAAGTTGTGATCTGCGGTGCAGGACAGGTTGGGTGGCAAATTGCCCGTCACCTGTCAGGAGAGCGCAATGATGTAACTGTTGTTGACAGTAACGAAGCCTTGGTGCGGCGTGCCACAGATACCTTGGATGTGAATGGCGTATCGGGTTTTGCGTCCTATCCTGATGTTTTGGAACGGGCAGGGGCCAGTGATGCGGATATGATCATTGCGGCCACCCACTCTGATGAAGTCAACATGGTCGTCTGTCAGGTTGCGCATTCCATTTTCGGTGTCCCCCGTAAAATCGCGCGTCTGCGGTCCCAATCCTATTTGGATGCGATTTATTCCGATCTGTATCGTCGGGATCATTTGCCCATTGATGTTGTGATTTCCCCAGAACTTGAGGTGGCCGAGGCCGCGTTAAAACGTCTGTCCACCCCCACATCGTTTGATACAGAAAGTTTTCTGGATGGTCAGGCGCAGTTACTGGGATTTCGACTGGATGAAAACTGTCCTGTGATCAACACGCCCTTGCGGCAATTGACAGATTTGTTTTCAACGCTGCGCACGATTGTGGTTGGTGTGCGCCGT